>JAKAFI010000258.1 GCA_021818005.1 Acidobacteriota bacterium
TCTCGGAGAACCCGGCGAACAGCTCGGGCATCGAGTAGAGCGTCGTGCGCAGCGGGTTGAAAGGCAGGCTCGTCGTGTCGCCCATCACGCCCACGCACCTTTCTCGGCGCCGCGTCGTGCGGACCGTAGGAGATCGTCGCCGGCGCCGGAATCCGTCTTCCGGTGGGATTGTAATGCGCCCGGACGGCGCCCGGCGGCCTCCGGCGTGCAACCTGCGGCCCGGCGGGACGTACCGGTTCTGACGGGCGCGCGAGGCGCGCGTCGCGCGGAGGCGGGCATGGACCGGAAAGCGTTCCTCAAGGCTTCGCTCGGCGCGGTCGCGGCGTCGGTGGCCGCAACCTCCCTCCCGGCCGGCGGCGGCGAGTCTGCGTGCGCTCAGGATCTCGAGAGCGCGAGACGGGAAGGCGCGTTCGTCGACGCGTGGCTGACGGACCTGTTCGACGCGATCGAGGCCGACGGGGACCGGGCGGCGGGGGTGCGGCTGCTGGAGGCGTGCGGCCGCGGCTGCTACCGCCGCCACCCGTTCAAACAGGAGATCGCGCGGAGGGGCGCGGGCAGCCTCGAGAACCTGGAGCGGGCCTACCGGGAGAGCTTCGAGTCCTGGATCGAGGACGGCGCCCTCCACATCCGCTACGGCAAGGTCTCCAAGGGGTGCTGCTGCCCGGCCGCGCGCCACCGGCCGGCGCGCCCGCACGACCTCCACTGCGAGTGCACGAGGGCCACGCATCGGAGCGTGTGCGAGACGGCGCTCGGCCGCCCCTGCCGGGTGGAGATCCTCGAGAGCGTGCGCCGCGGCGGCCGGACCTGTCACTTCGCGGTCCGCCCCGCCTGACCGGGGGGACAAGCACGCTCGCCGGGCGGGTGCCCGGCGAGCGGTGGAACCCACGCGCTCGAGGCTATGCGAGCGCGTCGATGATCGCGTTGAGCGTCGGGCTGGGACGCATCGCGGCGCCCGCCTTGACGTCGTCGAGGAAGTAGTAGCCGCCGAGGTCGACCGGCGACCCCTGCGCGGCGAGCAGCTCGGCCGCGATCTTCGCCTCGTTCGCCGCGAGCGCCTTGGCCACCGGGGCGAAGCGAGCGGCCAGCGCGGCGTCCTCGCCTTGCGCCGCCAGCGCCTGCGCCCAGTACAGCGCCAGGTAGAACGTGGCGCCGCGGTTGTCGATCTCGTTCACCTTGCGCGACGGCAGCTTGCCGGCCTCGAGGTATCTGGTGATCGCGGTCTCGAGCGTCGCGGCGAACACTTTCGCCTTGGCGTTGCCCGTGGTCTCGGCAACGAGCTCGAGGGACGGCATCAGGGCGCAGTACTCGCCGAGCGAGTCCCAGCGCAGGTGGCCTTCCTTGAGGAACTGCTGCACGTGCTTGGGGGCGGAGCCGCCGGCGCCGGTCTCGAACATCCCGCCGCCGTTCATCAGGCGCACGATCGAGAGCATGCGCGCGCTGGTGCCGAGCTCGAGGATCGGGAAGAGGTCGGTGAGGTAGTCGCGCAGGACGTTGCCGGTGACCGAGATCGTGTCCTGGCCGCGCCGGATCCGCTCGAGGGAGAACCGCATCGCCTCGACCGGCTTCATGATGCGGATGTCGAGGCCGGTGGTGTCGTGGTTGGGCAGGTACTTCTTCACCTTCTTGATGATCTCGCGATCGTGCGCGCGCCCCTCGTCGAGCCAGAAGATCGCCGGCGAGCCGGTGGCGCGCGCCCGCGACACGGCGAGACCGATCCAGTTCTGGATCGGCGCGTCCTTCGCCTGGCACATGCGGAAGATGTCGCCGGCCGCGACGGTCTGCGACAACAGCGTGGCGCCCGCGGCGTCCACGACCCGCACGGTCCCGGCGGCCGGGATCTCGAACGTCTTGTCGTGCGAGCCGTACTCCTCGGCCTTCTGCGCCATCAGGCCGACGTTGGAGACGTCGCCCATCGTGGCCGGGTCGAACTGGCCGTTGCGCTTCGCGTCCTCGAGGATCTCGGCGTACATCGTCGCGTAGCAGCGGTCCGGGACCATCGCGATGGTGTCCTGAAGCTCGTCGTTCTTGTTCCACATCTTGCCGCCGTCGCGGATCACGTTCGGCATCGAGGCGTCGACGATGACGTCGTTGGGCACGTGCAGGTTGGTGATGCCGCGGCGCGAGTCGACCATGGCGAGGGCCGGCCGGGTCGCGTAGACCGCGGCGATGTCGGCCTCGATCTCCGCCTTCTTCTCGACGGGCAGGCGGTCGAGCTTGGCGAGGATGTCGGCGAGGCCGTTGTTGACGTTGGCCCCGATCTGCTTGAGCGTCGCCGCGTGCTTGTCGAGGGCCTGGCGGTAGAACACGTACACGGCGTGGCCGAACATGATCGGATCGGAGACCTTCATCATGGTCGCCTTGAGGTGGAGCGAAAGCAGCACGCCGTCGCGCTTGGCGGCCTCGATCTGCTCGGCGTAGAACGTGCGCAGCTCGGCGACGCGCATCACCGCGGAGTCGATGATCTCGCCCGCCAGCAGCGCCAGCTTCGGCTTCAGGACGGTCACGGTCCCGTCGGCGGCGACGAACTCGATCCGGACCTCGGTCGGGTGGTCGAGGGTGGTCGAGGTCTCGGTGCCGTAGAAGTCGCCGCCGCTCATGTAGGCGACCCTGGCCTTCGAGCCCGACGCCGGCCACGGCTTCATCATCTTGTGCGGGTTCTTCTGAGCGAACTTCTTCACGGCGGCCGCCGCGTGGCGGTCGGCGTTGCCCTCGCGCAGCACCGGGTTGACCGCGGAGCCGAGGCAGACGGCGAAGCGCTTCTGCAGCGCCTTGTCCGCCTCGCTCTTCGCCTCCTCGGGGTAGTCGGGGACATCGTACCCCTTCTCCCGCAACTCCTTGATCGCGGCGCGCAGCTGCGGCACGGTGGCGCTGATGTTGGGCAGCTTGATGATGTTGGCCTCCGGGCGCTTGGTCAGCTCGCCGAGCTCCGCGAGGTGGTCGGGGACCCTCTGCGCCGCGGTCAGCTTCTCCGGAAAGTTGGCGATGATCCGGCCGGCCAGGGAGATGTCCCGCGTCTCGAACTCGACGCCGGAGCCTTTGGTGTAGGCGCGCACGATCGGCAGCAGGGCGTAGGTCGCCAGCGCCGGGGCCTCGTCGACCTTGGTCCAGATGATCTTGGCTGTGCTCATGGTCCATCCTCGCGGGTGAGATTTTGCTGCCACAACTCGACGCCGAAGTGTACCCCTTCCGGGCGCCGGTTGTCAGGCCGCCCGGGACGTCCGGCTGGGTTTTCCTGGCGTTCCCCGGGCGTTCCCTGGGCTTGACCGGGGCCGGCCTTGGCCGCACACTCGAACGGTGAAACCGTTGGTGCTGATCGTCGACGACGAGCCCGGGATCCGGACCGAGCTGGCGCACGTCCTCGAGGACGAGGGGTTCCGCACGCTGGTCACCGGCAGCGGCGCCGAGGCGCTCGAGCTGTACCGCGCCCGCCGGCCCGGCGTGGTGTTCCTCGACATCTGGCTCCCCGACCGGGACGGCCTGGAGACGTTGCAGGCGATCCGCCGGCTCGACCCGGACGCTGCGGTGATCATGATCTCCGGCCACGGCACCGCGCCGACGGCGGTCAAGTCGATCAAGCTCGGGGCGTACGACTACCTCGAGAAGCCGCTCGCCTACGCCCGCGTGCTCGAGGCGCTCACCGGGGCGCTGGCGGCCAGGGGCGGCGGAGCCCCCCTCGAGATCGCCGCGGAGCCGGAGCACGAGCGCACGTTCCTTCCACCTCCCGGGCTGCCGCTGCTGCGGCTGGGGACGGCCCCGCAGCGGACGGTCGGCGCCGGCACGGTGATCTACGGCATCGGCCTGCACTCCGGCGGCCGCACCGGGATGACGGTGCAGCCGCTGCCGCCCGACAGCGGCATCCACTTCCTCACACTGCCGAAGGGGACGCAGATCCCGGCGCACCTCGGTTCGGTCGCCGAGACCGAGTACGCCACCACGCTCTCCCGCGACGGCGAGAGCATCCGCACGGTCGAGCACCTGCTCGCCGCGCTGCACGCGGCCGGCATCACCAACCTGCTCGTCAAGGTGCACGGCGAGATCCCGGTGCTCGACGGCTCCGCATTGGAGTTCTGCGAGCGGCTGGAGGCGGTCGGCGTCGAGGACCAGGGGGTGCCGCGCCGCGAACTCGTGATCGACCGCCGCTACGAGGTTGGCGGGCCGGGGAAGAGCCTGGTGATCGAGCCGGCCGATGTGTTCTCCGTCTCCTACCGGCTGCGCTACCCGCCGCCGATCGGCGAGCAGTTCTACGACTTCACCCTCACCGACTTCGCCGCGTTCAAGGCCGAGATCGCCCCGGCGCGCACGTTCGGCTTCATGCGCGACCTGCCGATGATGGCCGAGCTCGGGCTCGGCACCGGCGGGCGGCTCGACAACTTCATCCTCGTCGGCGAGGACGACGTCATCAACACCGAGCTGCGCTTCCCCGACGAGTTCGTGCGCCACAAGGTCCTCGACATCATCGGCGACCTCTACCTGCTCGGCTACCCGGTGCGCGGCAAGGTCACCGCCGAGTACACCGGCCACCGCGACAACATCGCGCTCGAGCGCGCGATCCTCGGCGCCTCGTCGTGACCCGGCGCCGGCCGCGCTCGCCGGCGCGATGCTATGATCGCCGGGCCCGGCGCGCGCCCCGCGCGCTCGCACCCGGAGGCGCGGCGTGTCCCACGCGATCGACTACGCCCAGGTCGGCCTGATCGCCGGCCTCGAGGTCCACCAGCAGCTGCTCACCGACCGCAAGAT
>JAKAFI010000259.1 GCA_021818005.1 Acidobacteriota bacterium
GCGCGATCCGGCCCGCGACGGTCGTCGAGCTGGCGGCCCGCCACGGCGTCGCGCTCGCCGAGGAGGAGGCGCGCGAGCGCTACCGCTACGCCGACTTCGCCGGCTTCCTCGCGGCGTTCATGTGGGTCGCTTCGTTCGTGCGCGAGCCCGCCGACTATGCGCTGATCACCCGCCGCCTCGCCGAGGAGCTGCTCGCCGAGGGCGTGGTCTACGCCGAGGTGATCACCGCGGTCGGCGTCATGCTCTGGCAGCGCCAGGACGCCGAGGCGAACCTCGCCGCGATGGCCGAGGCGGCGCGCGCGTTCGAGCCGCGGGGCCTCGTGATCCGCTGGTTGCCGGACGCGGCGTGGCAGCTCGGCGACCGCGCCGCGCTCGAGGTCGCCCGCCGCGCCGTGCGCTGGACCGACCTCGGCGTGGTCGGCTTCGGGATCGGCGGCGACGAGATGCGCTTCGGCTACGAGCGGTTCCGGCCGGCGTTCGAGCTCGCGGCGGAGCACGGCCTGCACCGCACCGCCCACGCCGGCGAGATCGGGCCGCCGGGGAGGATCCGCGCCGCCGTCGAGCTGCTCGGCGCCGAGCGGGTGGGCCACGGGATCGCGGCGATCCACGACCCCGCGGTCGCCGAGCTGCTCATCGAGCGCGGCGTCGCGCTCGAGGTGTGCCCGACGAGCAACGTGTGCACCGGCGCGCTCGCCCGCCAGCTCGGCCGCGGCGACGCGACGCTGGCCGACCACCCGCTCCCCCGCCTGCTCGCCGCCGGGGTCCCGGTCACGCTCGCGAGCGACGACCCGGCGATGTTCCACACCGACCTACTCGGCGAGTACGCCGCTTGCGCGACGCCGCTCGGCCTACCTCCCGCTGCCATCGTGCGGCTCATCGAGGCGTCGTTCGAACACGCGTTCCTGCCGACGGACGCGAAGCGCGCCTACGTCGAGCGCCTGCGCCGAGAAGCGGCCGCGCTCGGCCTGCCACGGTGGATGTAACCGGGCAGCTCGGCGCTGCCCGCTGCGCCCACGGCCGTTTCCCGGCACCCGCGGACCGTGTTGCCAGGAATGTGTGCGCGGCCGATCGCGCTATCGGAGAAGGGCTTCGTACCCGTCATGCGCCGGCCAGCTCTCGCGTCTCTCGCCGCCGTCGCGCTCGTCGCCGGCGCCTCGCTCGTGCTCGTCGGCTGCGCGCGGACGGTGGAGTCGGGGGACGGCGGATCGCTCGCCCGGCCGACGCCCGCCCCGGAGTTCCCCTCCGGGCTGACCTGGCTCAACACGGCGACGCCTCTCACCTTGAAGGCGCTCCGGGGCAAGGTCGTGGTCCTCGACTTCTGGACGTACGGTTGCATCAACTGCATGCACGACTTCCCGTGGATCGAGCGCCTCGAGAAGGACTTCCCCGACACGCTGGTGGTCATCGGCGTGCACTCGGCGAAGTTCACCGAAGAAGGCAACACGCGCAACATCCGCGAGATCATCCTGCGCTACGGGATCGACTACCCGGTGGTCAACGACAGCCACTTCCAGGTTTGGAAGGAATGGGGGGTCAACGCATGGCCGACGCTGGCGATCGTGGACCCCGCCGGCAACGTCGTCACCGAGCGGGCCGGCGAGGGGTTCTACCCGGAGTTCAAGGCGATCATCTCGTCCCTGGTCGGGAAGTTCGGGGCCGAGGGGCTGCTCGACCGCCGGCCCCTGAAGCTGAAGCTCGAGAAGCAGGGGCTGCCGCAGACGGTGCTCGCGTTCCCCGGCAAGGTGCGCGTCGACACGAAGGGCGGACGCCTCTTCATCGCCGACACCGACCACAACCGCATCGTGGTGGCCACCCTCGATTCCGGCAAGGTGCTCGCGATCGTCGGCAGCGGGCGACAGGGGTTCCGGGACGGCGACTTCGCCACCGCGGAGTTCAACCACCCGCAAGGCGTGGCGCTCTCCGCGGCCGGGGACACGTTATACATCGCCGATACGAACAACCACGCGCTGCGCGCCGCGGACCTCGCCGGGAGAACGGTGACCACGCTCGACGGGACGGGCGCCCAGGCCGCGGACTACCCGCCCCGCGGCGGCACGGCGCCCGGCGTGGCGCTGAGCTCGCCGTGGGACGTGGTGCGCGACGGCGACGAGCTCTACATCGCCATGGCCGGCTGCCACCAGATCTGGACGATGGACCTGGCCACCAAACGCATCGGGCCGTACGCGGGAACCGGCGCGGAGGGCTACGGCGACGGGCCGCTCGACGAGGCAACGCTCGCCCAGCCGAGCGGTCTCACGATTGGCGACGACGGGCGCATCTACGTCGCCGACGCGGAGGGAAGCAGCATCCGCGTCATCGACCCGCAGCGGAGGGTGGTGGTGACGCTCGCCGGCGCCGGGAACAGCCTGTTCGACTTCGGCGACCGCAACGGCAAGGGACGCCACGCCCGCTTCCAGCACCCCCTCGGCGTCGTCGCCGCCCAGGGGTTGCTGTACGTCGCCGACACGTACAACAACCGGATCCGAGTCGTCGACCCGCGCACCGGCGCCGTGCGCACGCTCGCCGGCGGCGCACCCGGCTGGCGCGACGGGAAGGACCCGCTCTTCTACGAGCCCGGCGGCATCGACGCCGCGAACGGCGTCCTCTACGTCGCCGACACCAACAACAACTCGATCCGGACGGTCGACGTCGCGACCGGTGCGGCCTCCACGCTCGTCCTCAAGGGCGCGGCGATGCTCGCGTCCGACCACGCCTACGGCGAGACGGCGGTCCGCCTCCCGCCGCAGACGGTCGCTGCGGGGTCCGGCTCGGTGCGCCTCACCGTTGAGCTGCCGGAGGGCTTCGCCCCCAACCCACAGGCGCCCTCCGAGGTATCCGTCGCGGTGAGCCGCGGCGATGCGGTCTCGCTCACCGGCGCGACGACCTACACCGGCGCCGGGCCGCGCTTCCCGCTGACGTTCCCGGCGGTCTTCAGGCCTGGAACCGCGGAGGTGACCCTCGACGTGGCGCTCGTCTACTGCCGGGAACAGCAGGCGAGCGTGTGCATGATCAAGCAGGCGCGGCTCACGGTGCCGGTTCAGGTCGTCGAGAAGGGCGCCGCGTCGGCGCCCGGCCCGCTCCTGAGCGTGACGTACCGCATCCGCTGACAACTGCTATCGAGTGGTGAAACCTGCTGCCGATGCTCTGCTCTCGGGATCGCTGCGACCCTCGCTCCCTACTCCGCCTCGCCGGGGAGGCGCTCGTGCGGCAGCAGCGCCAGCGCGCGCTCGATGGCAGGCCCGCGCATCCTGCGCTTCGAGAGGGCGTAGGCCTGCGGGTTGAGGGAGGCGAGCGGCGCGAGCCGTTCCTTGGCGCGGGCCACGAGGTCGCTCCCGGGCGCGGCCAGCTCGTCGAAGAAGCCGGCGGCGACGGCCTCCGCCGGCGAATAGGCCCGGCCGTGAAGGAGGACCTCCGCGTGGCGCTGCGACGGGATCACAGGCTGGATGATGGCCAGCACCCACGAGGGCAGCGCAATGCCGATGAGGACCTCGTTCATCTGCAGGCGGAACGGCCCCTCCTCGACGAGCCTGAGGTCGCAGGCGAGGGCGAGGATGAACCCGCCCGCGACGGCGTGGCCCGCGCACGCGGCCGCGGTGGGGATGGGCAGGAGGGCGGCGCGCGCCATGGTGTGCGCGAAGGCGCGGTGCAGCTCTTTGAGCTGCGCGGGATCCAGCGTCGGGAGCGTCTTCACGTTGAGCCCGCCGGAGAAGAACCCCGGGCGGCCGGCGAAGACCAACCCCCGGCACCCCGAGGCCTCGGCCTCGTCCATCGCCCGGTCGAGCGCCGCGAAGAACGCCGCGTCCATGGCGTTGGCCTTGCCGTCGTCCATGCGGATGATCCCGAACGCCCCGTCCCGCTCGAACCCGATCGTCACCATGGCCCTCGCCCTCCCCGGCTCGCTCGCACCCCTGGAAGCGTGCCGTCTCGTGCGTCCAAGTATGACTGCCGCCGGCGGGCTGGCCAAGGAGCGCATCGGTGCCTGTGCCATCTCGTTGGCACGACGGGCGCCTCGTGGACTGGGTCGGAGCAAGGACATCGCCTCGACGTCACCGCGGCGAAGGACGGGAGAGTCCGGGCGCAGGCACTCACTCCGCCACCTGTTGCAGCGGTCCCTCCAGGATGGCCAGGTAGGAGCCGGAATCCAACGATGTCAGGACGCCGTCGACCGTGATTCCGGTGCCGCTGCGCTGCAGGTGAAGGGTCGAGTTCTTCCAGGTGCACTTGTTGGAGCGGCTGCCCATCTCCCGCTGGACGATCAGCTCGGTCGTGGAGCGCACGGGCTGGTTGTCGTATTGGGAGAAATCGGAGTAGTTGGCGTGTGGGCACGTGCCGCTCAGCAGCTCGATCGTGACGTTGACGTGGTTCGTGGTGGTCTCGGCGATCTGGAGCCTCACCGACATGGTGCACGTGTGGGCGCTGTCGTTGCAGTCCGTTCGGCCGCTCTTGTAGGACAGCGCTCCGGTATAGCTCCCGACCCAGGCGGCCGCGTAGTCGGGCGTGGGCTCGGTTGGAGTGGAACCGGAAGGTGAGCTCCCCCCACATGCCGTCATCGTCAGAGCGAAGGCAACGATGAGAGGCCACACCTTGACGACCATCACGTCCTCCAGTCTTGTGCGCTCCCGGTCACGGGTCGTGGCGTCCTTCCACCGTGACGCCGGTGCGTACGCGTCCCGGCCGCGATGCCGGTCCGTGCGTGGGCGGACGACCCCAGAAGCTGCCGGCCGAGGCAGGC
>JAKAFI010000260.1 GCA_021818005.1 Acidobacteriota bacterium
ATCATCCTGCGGCCGCAGGAGATCTCCAACCACCCGGAGATCATCCGCCGGCTCGGCTGCCTGGCGATGAACGGCATGATCGAGGCGGACATCTACGGCAACGTCAACTCGACGCACGTGATGGGGACGCGCATCCAGAACGGCATCGGCGGCTCCGGCGACTTCGCCCGCAACGCCTACATCTCGTTCTTCATGACGCCCTCGACGGCGAAGCGGGGCAAGATCTCGTGCATCGTGCCGATGGTCTCGCACGTGGACCACACCGAGCACGACGTCCACGTGATCGTGACCGAGCAGGGGCTCGCCGACCTGCGCGGCCTGTCGCCGAAGCAGCGCGCGGAGCAGGTCATCGAGCACTGCGCTCACCCCGACTACCGGCCGGCGCTGCGCGAGTACGTCCGCCGCGCGCTCGACGTCTCACCGGGGAAGCAGACGCCGCACCTGCTCGAGGAGGCGCTCGGCTGGCACGTGCGCTACGGGCGCACCGGCACGATGCAGGCGTAGGGCGGCGGCAGGGTGCAGGCATCGCGGTCCGCCCACTGCCAAGTCATTGCGAGCGGCGCCGCAGGCGACGCGAAGCAATCTCGCAGGATCTTGGAGCGTCCCGGGGAGCGTCGCGTCTGCGGCCCTCGTTTGCCTGCGGAATGGCTTCGGCCCGCCTGGCGGCGGGCCTCGCTATGACGTCAAGTCGGGAGCGGCCTCTGGATCCGGAGATGTGGAGCGCCCCCGCCGGACGTGCTCTCGTGGCGAGGCACGAACGCCTTGAGCACGCGCGGAGCGCGCGCTCCACAGAAACCAAACACACGGCCCATCGCTCCGGCAACACGACGCTCGAGCGGCGCGCGAGGGAGGCTCGGTCACACAGCGGATCACGCGTCGGAGGAGAGGCTCACGCCTCGGCGTAGAGGACGTTCGACGACAGGCACGCCAGCGACTCGGGGTCGAGCTCGTCGAACTGCAGGCCGGCGCGGTAGAGGATGCCGCGGTGGTCGTCCTCGCCGACGTCCCAGGCGCGGCAGCGCAGCACCTTGGCGCGCGCCGCGAACTCGGCCTCCGCGAAGCGGATGCGCAGGTCGCACGCCCCCGACGGCCGCAGCGCTGCGGCGAGCTCGATCTGCGCCCCGCGCGAGGAGATGTCGAGGATGCGCGCCGGCTGGTCCATGAAGACGCTGGCCAGCAGCGGCCGCTTCGGCTCGACTCTCGGCACCGCCCGCCGCTCGACCATGCGTCCCCTCCCGGTTCGCGCCCGCCGCACACGATGCAGACGGCAAACCCTGGCTGTTGTGACGCAATCTCTATACCACATCCAGCAACACACTGTCAATCATCGGCTTACGATCCACTCCCGAGGACACCCGGTGCCTATCGGTCACATCGCGCACCGGGAGTGCGACATTCTGGCACAGTGGCGGCCCCGTCGCTGAAGGGCTCAGAAGCAGAGGGGCTGAGGGGCCGAGGAGCTGAGGAGCTCAGAAGCTGAGGAGCAGAGGAGCGAAGAAGCGTCGGCGGGGCGAACCGGTCTGTGTGTTGGTCGTAAGGCACGAAGCGAAGCGGAGTGCCGTTCGCCGAGGTTGCGAGGTCAGCTCCCGTGGGGCGGGCGTCTCGCCCGCCCGGCGATCGCCAGGGCGAACGACGTCGTGCAGACACGCTGGGCCACCGCGCGCGGCCGAGACGGCCGCGCCACGGGCATCGGCGCTCGCGGCGCGGAGGGACACACGGCACTCCGGCCCGCTGGCGCGGGCCTGCGTGCCTTACTACCAACACACAGGCAACGACCGCTCGGCGGCGGGCGGGGCCGGGCCCCGCCCGCCCCCGTCCCGAGATCCGGACGGTTCGGCTACGGCCTCCCGGCGAGGTGCTCGGCCAGGCGCTCGAGCGTCTGGACACCGCCTTCGAGCGCCCCGTACTCCTGCACCACGTGGTCGCGCGCGGCGGTGGTCGGGAAGACCATGCGCATCGTCAGCTTCGTTCGCCGCGGGTCGAGCGCCTCGAACGTCCAGGTCGCGTCGAAGCTGACGTTGGGGGCGCCCTTGCGGCCGCCGCCGTTGGAAAAGCTGATCCGCTCCGGCCTGACGACCTCGGCGAACACGCTCAGGTTCGGGTACTCCATCCCGTCGGGCCCGCGCAAGACGTGCTCCCAGATGCCCTCGGGCCGGACGTCCATCGTCGCGATCTCCGTCGTGAAGCCGCGCGGTCCCCACCAGCGCACGACCTGCTTCGGGTCGGTCCACGCGTCCCACACCCGCTCGCGCGGCGCCTCGAGCACGCGCGAGATCACGATCTCGCGGTCGGCCGTATCGGTGAGGCCGCGGTGCTCGGCGCCGTGCCGCCCGTGCGCGCCGGCGGCCCGCGAGCGCAGCAGTTCGTCGAGGCGGTCGAGCGACTGCCGCCACCCCTCCTCGATCCCGGAGAGGTATTTGGCGGCCGCGGGCGTGGACGCGAGGACGCGGGCGTCGAGGGTGACCGTGGTGCGGCCCGCGCGCTCGGCAAACGTCGCCGTGTTCAGCACCTCGAAGATCGCCTTCCCCGCCTCGTCGCGCGCCGTGCAGGCGAGCAGCAGCCGCTCCGGCGGGGCGATCTCGCGCACGACGCCGGTCATCGGGTAGACGACCCCGTCCGGGCCGCGCATGTCGATGCGGATCGCGCCGCCGGGCCGAGCATCGATCTCGCACACAGGGTTGGTGAACCCGTGCGGGCCCCACCATCGCGCCAGGCGCTTGGGGTCGGTCCACGCCCGGAAGACGACGCGGCGCGACGCCTCGAACTCGTGCCTCAGCACGAGCTTGGGCAGCGCCGGATGCACCTCGTGATGATGACCGCTGGCGTCCATCGTGGCCTCCTTTCGTCATGGGACGGTCGCGCCGTCCCGGCCATCGACGCTTCGTCCTGGAGAACGCGGCGGCGCCCCCCGCCATTCGATCGTTCCAGCGGTCGCGACGCCCTGGCGGCGGCGTATCATGCGACGCAGCCTCGCCCTCAGGGGCGAGCGGGAGGCGACTGATGAGGCTTCGCGCGGCGTGTGTGGCGGCTGTGGCGGCGGTGCTCCTCGCCGGGATCGCGGGGGCGGCCCCGGCGGAGCCCGGATACCATCTGCTCAAGACGTTCGCGGTCGGCGGCGACGGCGGCTGGGACTACCTGACGCTCGATGCGGCCGCGCACCGTCTCTACCTTTCGCGCTCGACCCACGTCGTGGTCATCGACCCGGCGACCGGCGCGACCGTCGGCGAGATCGCCGACACCCCCGGCGTGCACGGCGTCGCGCTCGTGCCCGGCACCGAGATCGGCTACACCAGCGACGGGCGCTCCGGCAACGCGACGATGTTCGACACGCGCACCTTCAAGGCGATCAAGCAAGTCGCGGTCGGCGAGGGGCCGGACGCGATCGTCTACGACCCGGCCTCGAAGCGCGTGTTCACGATGAACGGGCACGGCCAGGACACCACCGCGATCGACGCGGCCACCGGCACGGTGGCCGGCCACGTCGCGCTCGGCGGCCGGCCGGAGTTCGCGGCGGCGGATGGGCGCGGGCACCTGTTCATCAACAGCGAGAGCACCAGCGAGGTCGTCGAGATCGACACCCACAAGCTCACCGTGCTCGCGCGCTGGCCGCTCGCGCCGGGCGAAGGGCCGAGCGGGATGGCGATCGACGCCGCGCACCACCGGCTGTTCATCGGATGCCACAACAAGCTCATGGTGGTGATGAACTCCGACACCGGCAAGGTCGTGACCACGCTGCCGATCGGCGCCGGTGTGGACGCCAACGCGTTCGACCCCGGCACCGGCCTGGCGTTCGCGTCGTGCGGCGACGGCACGCTCACCGTCGCGCGCGAGATCGCGCCGGACCAGTTCGCCGTCGCCGAGACGGTGACCACCCAGCGCGGCGCGCGCACGATGGCGCTCGACCCGGCGACCGGCACGGTCTACCTCGCCACCGCGAAGTTCGGCCCGCCGCCGCCGCCGACTCCCGAGCGGCCGCACCCGTGGCCGAGCATCGTCCCCGGCTCGTTCGTCGTGCTGGTGTTCGGGCGGTAACCACTCGTCGCGGTGCAACCAGACCGGCGAGACGGTCTCCGCCGGCCGAGACCTCATGCTCTGATGAGGTCTGGATGCGGCTCCTGCTTGTGTGTTGGTCGTAAGGCACGTCGCCACGCCGGAGGCGGGGCGGAGTGCCGTGTCCCTCCGCGCCGCGAGCGCCAAAGTCCGTGGCGCGGCCGTCTCGGCCGCGCGCGGTGGCCCGGCGTACTTGCACGCCCGCCGTTCACCTTCGCCCCCACCGGGCGGGCGAGACGCCCGCCCCACGGGAGTAGGCCTCGCTTCTCCGCAGACCCGCACTCCGCTTCGCTTCGTGCCTTACTACCAACACACAGACCGGCTCGCACCGCGGTCGAGCCTTTGCTCGTTTGCTCCTCAGCTCCTCTGCTCCGCTGCTGCTCCTTGGCTCCTCAGCCCCTCTGCTCACCACCGACCGTGACCCCAGCGCTCGAGTCGTTGCTTGTGTATTGGTCGTAAGGCACGCAGCCACGCCGCAGGCGGGGCGGAGTGCCGTGTCCCTCCGCGCTGCGGTGGGACTACACTGCCGTCGCCTCCAGCCGGGTGCGCGTCCGGCTCGGAGGCCGCGTCCGATGACCAGCCGATACCGCCTGTCGAAGTCCCGGTTCACGGCCGGGCTCCAGTGCCACAAGCAACTGTGGTGGAAGGTGCACGAGCCCGACGCGCCGGAGCTGGTGCCCAG
>JAKAFI010000261.1 GCA_021818005.1 Acidobacteriota bacterium
CGAGGCCGCGCCGGGGACCACCGTCCGGGGGTTCGCTCGCGCCGTCGCGGCGGCGTTCCCGGCCGCCGACGAGCCGCTCTCGTGGCTCGCGCGGGAGCACGAACGCTGCCGCTACGCGGGGGGGCCGACGCCACCACGTCGCGACGTCCGGCGCGCCGCCCGGCTGGCGATCCGCGCCCTGCGCACCAGGTGAACGGCGGCTCAGGACTCGGCGCGCGCGGTTTCGGTTCGGGGAGCGGGCGATGCCTGCCGGGGCACCGGCCCGGCGAGCCAGGCCGCGATCAGCAGGCTCGCCGCGGTGAGAGGGATCGCGGCCAGCACGTCGATGACGTAGTGGTAGGTGAGGAGCACGGTGGCGGAGATCAGCAGGCTGCCGAGCGGGAGGAGGATGTTGTAGAGCGTGCGGTTGCGGCGACGGGCGCAGAACAGCACTGCGAGCGTCACCATCGTGTGCCCGGAGGGGAACGCGTCGGTCTTGGTCTTCTCCCACTGGTCGAGCTTCTCCCTGACCTCGTCGCCGACGACGCCGGGGAGCGACTGGTAGCGCTGGTGGGCCACCGTGGTGCGTGGTCCGTACGCCGGCACCACGAAGTACCCCGCGTACGACACCAGGAACGTGATCACGATCGCCGCCGCCACCTGCGGCAGGTACGGGTCGCGCCGGGCGCCGAGGGTGAGCAGCAGCGCCACCGCGAGCACGTAGAAGCTCGAGTAGGCGATCGTGAGCAGGTCCACGAGCCAGGCGGGGAGCGGGAGGGTGTAGAGGACCGCTTGCGCTTCGTGGCCGAGCAGCCAGCGGTCGATCGCGAGCAGGGCCGCGTCGCGGATGTGCGGGTTCACGAGCGGGATCAGGTGCCCGAGGTTGAGGAAGATGAACGGCACCAACGGTACCGGGAGCAGCTCGCGGGCCCAGTATCGCCAGCCGGAGCCGCCCTCGCCGAGGGCGAGCGCCGCCACGGCGAACAGCGCCCCGACGGTGAGCCATGACGACCAGACCATGGCCGGGACGCGGCCGGGGTAACCCCAGGCGATGCCGGTCATCACGGCGATCGCGGCGAGCAGCGCAAGCTCCGACACGCGCAGTCGTCCCTTGCGGGCCTCCGCCGGCGGCTCTAAGATGGGGCTCGTGTTCCGGCGCATCGTTCTCGCTCTGGTCCTCCTGGCGGCGTCTGCGTCCGGCGGCGCGGCCGGCCAGCGCGTGGCGATTCTAACCCTATCGGATTCGATCCAACCCGCCTCGCTGCGCTACCTCGAGCGCGGCCTGGCGACCGCCGACTCGACCGGGGCCGAGGTGACGATCATCGAGCTGAACACGCCGGGCGGCCTCCTGACCTCGTTGCGGCAGATGACCACGGCGATCACCTCGGCGCGCCGGCCCGTGGTGGTGTACGTGACGCCGACCGGGGCGCAGGCGGCCTCCGCCGGCTTCTTCCTCCTCATCGCCGCCGACGTGGCGGCGATGGCGCCGGGGACGAACGCCGGCGCCGCGCACCCGGTGGCGGGCGAGGGGGCCGAACTGTCCAAGACGATGGCCGAGAAGGTCACCAACGACGCCGCAGCGCTGATCCGCTCGCTGGCGACCCAGCGCGGGCGCTCGAGCGAGTGGGCGGAGAAGGCGGTGCGCGAGTCGCTCTCGTACACCGAGCGCGAGGCGCTCGACAAGAAGCTCATCGACGTCGTGGCGACGGACCGCGCCGAGCTGCTCAAGTGGCTGAACGGCCGTACGGTCAAGCGCTTCGACGGGCGCAGCGAAACGCTCGATCTCTCCGCGCCGGAGGTCGTGAAGATCGCACCCACGGCCGGGGACAAGCTGCTCTCCGCAATCGCGCATCCGAACATCGCCTACCTGCTCCTGCTCCTCGGCATGGTGGGGATCTACTTCGAGCTGTCGCACCCGGGGGCGGTGCTGCCCGGCGTGCTGGGCGGCGTCTCGGTGCTGCTCGCGCTGTTCGCCCTCTCGGTGCTGCCGGTGAACTACGTCGGCGTGCTCCTGATCCTGCTCGGGATCGCCTTCTTCGTCCTCGAGGTGAAGGTGGCGAGCTACGGGCTGCTGACGACGGCGGGCCTGGTGAGCTTCGTGCTCGGCTCGCTCATGCTGATACGCTCGCCGTTCCCGGCGATGCGGGTGGGGCTCGCCGTGGTCTTGCCGACCGCGGTGGCGGTGGCGTGCATCGTGATCTTCCTGCTGTCGCGCGTGCTCCGCAGCCACCGCGAACGGCCGCTCACCGGCGCCGAGGGGCTCGTCGGCCAGATCGCCGACGTCGTCGCGGCATGCGCGCCGCGCGGCAAGGTGTTCGTGCACGGGGAGTATTGGGACGCGTCCTCGCCCTCGCCGATCGCGGCGGGCGGGCGCGCGCGGATCGTGAGGATCGAAGGCAAGAGGCTGGATGTGGAGCCGGCCGGGAATGGCCCCGCGCCGGGAGAAGGGGAGGGGTAGATGGCACCGCAGTTCCCGATTGGGATCTTCATCGCCGCGTTCGTGGTCCTGGTGTTGATCTTCAAGTGGATCAACATCCTCAACGAGTACGAGCGGGCCGTGATCTTCACCCTCGGCCGCGTCGAGAAGGAGCCCAAGGGACCGGGCATCATCTTCGTCTTGTGGCCGATCCAGCGCCTGGTCAAGGTGAGCCTGCGCACGGTCGTGCTCGACGTCCCGCCGCAGGACGTGATCACGCGCGACAACGTCTCGGTCAAGGTGAACGCGGTCGTGTACTTCCGCGTCGTCCAGCCGGTGCACGCGATCATCGACGTGGAGAACTACGTCTACGCCACCTCGCAGCTCTCCCAGACGACGCTGCGCTCGATGCTCGGCGAGGTGGTGCTGGACGAGCTCCTGGCGGAGAGGGAGAAGCTCAACCAGAAGCTGCAGGAGGTGATCGACCGTCACACCGACCCGTGGGGCGTCAAGGTCGCCCTCGTCGAGGTCAAGCAGGTGGACCTCCCGGAGACGATGCAGCGCGCGATGGCCAAGCAGGCCGAGGCGGAGCGCGAGAAGCGCGCCAAGGTGATCCACGCCGAGGGCGAGGCGCAGGCGGCGCAACGGCTCTCCGACGCGGCGGCGATCATCAACTCGCAGCCCGCGACGCTGCAGCTGCGCTACCTCCAGACGCTGACCGAGATCGCGACCGAGAAGAACTCGACGATCATCTTCCCGCTGCCGCTCGACATGATCCGGCCGTTCTTCGGGAAATCGGAGCCCGAGGCGAAGTGAACCCCTGCGCGCGGGCGATGCGCCTTGGGAGATGACTTTTCGCGATGAGCCGCTACTTCGAGATCATCATCACCGGCCGCCAGCTCGCGGCGCTGGTGGGCACGGTCGCGCTGCTGGTCGCGGTCGCGTTCGGGCTCGGCGTCGGCGTGCAGTTGCTGCGCGCCCCGGCGCCGGCGCCCGCCGAGGCGGCGCCGCCGCCAACGCCCGCGCCCGTGCCGCCGGCCGCGCCGCCGGCGGTCCCCACCGCGGTTCCCAGCCCGCCGGCGTTGCCGACCCCGGCACCGACCGCGACGGCGTTCGCGCCTCCGACCGCGCCGCCGGTCGAGCCGACGAAGCCGCGACCGCACGCCGCAGCGGCCAAGGCGCCGAACCGCTGGGTGCAGGTGGCGGCGTTCGGCCGGCACGACCAGGCCGAGGGGGTGCGCAACCGCGTCATCGCCCTCGGCTTCACGCCGAGGCAGGCGGTCGTCGAGCCCGCGCCGGGCGGGAAATTCCGCGTCCGCGTCGGGCCTTTCCCCGATGGGGAGAGCGCCGGCCGGGTGGCGGCCCGCCTGCGGGCCGAGGGGTTCCCAGGGGCGTTCCTGGTCCGGCCGGGCGAGTAAGATCCCGCATGTGGGGGGATCGCACCATGGGCGCGTGCCGGGCGCGGACATCGCCGGGGAGGGTCGCCGGGTGAGCAGCGTCTCGCTGCCGGTGTGGATCCGCGAGCGCAAGCTGAACCTCGGCGCGCTGCACGAGGTGCGCGGGGTGATGCGCCGCGGCGGCCTGCACACCGTGTGCGACGAGGCCCGCTGCCCGAACCGCAGCGAGTGCTTCGCCCGCGGCACCGCGACGTTCCTGATCATGGGCGATGTCTGTACCCGCTCGTGCCGGTACTGCTCGATCGCGCACGGGCGGCCGCGCCCGCTCGACGCGAACGAGCCGGCCGAGGTCGCACGGGCGGCGGCCACGATGGGGCTCAAACACGTGGTGGTGACCTCGGTCGACCGCGACGACCTCCCGGACGGGGGCGCCGCCCACTTCGCCGCGGTGATCGCCGCGCTCAAGCAGCTCAGCCCTGACCCCGCGGTCGAGGTGTTGACCCCCGACTTCCGCGGCGATGCGGCGGCGGTGGACGCGATCATCGCCGCCGCCCCCGACGTGTACAACCACAACATCGAGACCGTGGAGCGCCTGTACCCGGCGGTCCGCCGCCAGGGGCGCTACCGCTGGGCGCTCGAGGTCCTCGCGCGGGTGGCGGCTGGCGGGATGGTCGCCAAGTCGGGGCTGATGGTGGGCCTCGGCGAGACCCGCGCGGAGGTCGAGCGGACGCTCGGCGACCTCAAGGCCGCCGGCTGCCGGATCGTCACCGTCGGCCAGTACCTGCGTCCCACGAACCACGAGGCGGAGGTCGTCCGCTACTGGGAACCCGCCGAGTTCGCCGAACTCGAAACCTACGGACGCTCGCTCGGGCTCGAGGTGGTTGCGGGTCCCTTCGTGC
>JAKAFI010000262.1 GCA_021818005.1 Acidobacteriota bacterium
AGATGAACTCGAAGGCGAACAGGTACTCTCCCGTGAGCATCACGCCGAGCGCCTGCGCGGTCCCGCGCAGGGCGCCGGCGGGAGCGGCCGCGTGGATAGCGGCCACGACCGCGGCGCCGCCGGCGGCCGCCAGGGCGGCGAGGGCGAGGCCGGCCGTGCGCTGGAACGGACGGGGCTCGCCGGCGTCCGGCTCCGCCGGCGCGCCGAGCAGCATGACCACGAAGAGGAAGAGGACGAGGATCGCCCCGGCGTACACGAGGATCTGTGCCGCTGCCAGAAACTCCGCCCCGAGCAGCGCGTAGCTCACCGCGATGCTGAACAGCGTCACCACCAGGGAGAGCACGTTGACCACCGGGTTCCTGTGCGCCATCGCCGCGATCGCGGAGACGACCGCGACCGCCGCCACGAGGAAGAACACTGCCGTCCCCATCAGACCCCCCCCGCCGAACGGCCCCAGGTGCCGTTCCGGAGCCCTGCGCCCTGTGCCCTGTGCCCGGGTTTCATCGGATCCACCCCATCGTCATCGCCACGCCGACCCAGACCAGGTTGAGCGTCGCCAGAGGCAGCAGCCCTTTCCAGCCGAGTCGCATGAGCTGGTCGTAGCGGAAGCGCGGCAGCGACCAGCGCACCCACACGAACAACCAGAGGAAGAAGGCGAGCTTGATCCCGAACGAGAGTAGCGAGAGCACGAGCAGCGGCCACCCCGAGAAGCGGCCCATGCCCGGGAACGTCCAGCCGCCGAAGAACAGCGTCACGATCAGCGCCGAGGCGGTGACCATGTTCATGTACTCGCTCATCAGGAACGCGGCGAACTTCATCGACGAGTACTCGACGTGGTAGCCGGCGACGAGCTCGGTCTCCGCCTCCGCGAGGTCGAACGGCAGGCGGTTGGTCTCGGCGAACACCGCGACGACGAAGACCACGCAGCCGATGATCTGCGGCACGACGTTCCACTGCGGGATGGCGCCCAGCCAGAACTGGCCGCCCTGGCGCGCGACGACCTGCTCGAGGTTCAGCGACCCGCTGGCCATGAGGACGCCGAGGACCGCCAGGGTCATCGAGAGCTCGTACGAGATGAGCTGCGCCGAGGACCGCAACCCGCCGAGCAGCGAGTACTTGTTGTTGGAGGACCAACCCGCGAGCACGATGCCGTACACACCCAGCGAGCCGACCGCCAGCAACCAGAGCACCCCGACGCCGAGGTCGGGGGCGACGATGAGCCCGCCGAGGCGCGCGCCGAAGATCGTGATGTCGCCGCCGGCGCCGAACGGGATCACGATGAACGTCATCAGCGCGACCGTCACCGAGATCATCGGCGCGAGCAGGTACAGCCCGCGGCTCACGTTCGCCGGCGTCAGGTCCTCCTTGAACAGGAGCTTGACCGCGTCGACGAGCGGCTGGAAGAGGCCGAGCGGCCCCACTCGGTTGGGCCCGAGCCGGTCCTGGATGAACGCCGCGCCTCGGCGTTCCACCCACTCCATGACGGCAACCAGGGTGAGGACGGTGCCGGCGATGACGAGGACCTTCGCGGCGCTGACGATGATCTCAGCCCACATGCTGGCGCTCCCGGAACGACTCTTGCGGCGCAAGCCCGCCTAACGCCTCCCAGGACAGGCCCGCGAACCCCTTCTCGGAGCGGGCCATGAGGGTGAACACCTCGGCGGGCGAGGCGAGGTCGAGCGTCTCGATCCCGAGCTCGCGGGCCAGGGCCGAGAGGACGAGCCAGAGCGGCCGCGCCTCGCCCGGGGCGCCCCACGGCAAGGCGATCGTGGGGCAGTCGGGCGACATCCCGCCGGTGGCCGTGCGGTGCACCGTGCCGGGCGCCGCGAACGCCTCGGCGAAGCGTTGCACGGCGCCGGTGGAGGAGGTGAACGTCCCCTCGTCGCTGGCGAGCGAAGGCGTCGGCAGCAGCCAGGTGGCGCCGTCCGCGACCGGGTGCGAGCGCCGCGCCCAGACGACGGTCGTGCCGACGCGCAGCAGCCGCAGCGCCTCCGGGCTCGCGAGGAACGGGTGCGCCTCCGGGTCGAGGATCAGCGTCAGGCCGGCGCCGCCGTAGAGGAAGCGCGACAGGCCCTCGCCGTCCACGGTGTCGAGGCCGAGGCGGCGGGCCCCCGCGGCGTTGGGGTGCGCGTCCTTCGCGAGCAGCCACTCGCCCTTCCCGTTCTTCATCCGCCGTGGCTCGCCGGCGGCCACCGGCACGGCGATCTCGCCCTTGAGGTGGCGGCCGAACAGCTCGCGCGCGAGGAAAAGCTCCTCGTTCGACATGTTGGCCGAGGCGACGACCCGAAGCGAGGCCGCACCGCGCAGCAGGGCGGCGACGGCCGCCAGCGCCTCGCCCCACGCGGCGGGCGCCGGGTGCCCGTGGTCCTGGCGCTGCGGCGCGAGGTACGCCTGCTCGTTGAGCGACTCGGCGAGGAAACGGCCGTAATCGCACAGCCAGGTCGCGTTGATCGCCGGGTTCTCGCGCGGCGTGAAGCGGTAGACGACGCGCTCGTGGTGGTCGATGAAGATGTTGCAGCCGATCGAGCAACCGGGGCACACCGACGGCGTCGAGCGCAGCTTCCAGGCGCGCTTGCGGAAGCGCGTCTCGCGCAGCGTCAGCGCCCCGACCGGGCAGACGTCGGTCGCGCACCCCGACATCGGATCGTCGAACGACGAGCCGTCGAAGGTGTCGATGAACGTCGAGTTGCCGCGCGACTTGTAGGTCAGCGCCGCCGTCTCCGAGATCTCGCGGGTGAAGCGGATGCAGCGGGAGCAGTGGATGCAGCGGTTCTGGTTCTGCATCACGTGCGGCCCGATCAGGCGGCGCTCGTAGCCGGGGAAGGTGCGCCGCGTCTCGGCCATGTGCGTCGTGAACTTCGCGCCCTGTTCGCTCATCGAGTGGTCCTGCAGCAAGCACTCACCGGCCTGGTCGCAGACCGGGCAGTCGAGCGGATGGTTGGCGAGGAGGAACTCCATCACCGCCTCGCGCGCCTCGCGCGCCCGCTCGGAGTCCTCGACCTTGACGACCATGCCGTCGGCCGCCGGGGTCGCGCAGCCGAGGGCGAGGCGCGGCTGGCCGGCGATCTCGACCATGCAGATCCGGCACTGGCCGACGACCTTGAGGTAGGGGTGGTAGCAGAAGTAGGGGATGGCGACGCCGGCCGCGCGCGCGGCCTCGATCAGGTTGGTCCCGGCGGCGACCTCGACCTCGTGTCCGTCGATCGTGAGTTTCGGCATGTCCCCCCCTAGATCCCGAAGCCGGCCTTCGGTCCGGCCCACGGCAGCACCGGCAGCTTCCTGGGCGGGAGGGGCGTGGCGGCCGCGATGCGACGCTCGAACTCGTCTCTGAACTTCGTCACGATGCTGGAGATCGGCAGCGAGAACGCGTCGCCGAGCGGGCAGATCGTCATGCCGCCGGAGGCGAAGCGGCAGATGCGCAGCAGCGTGTCCGGGTCGGCCGGCAACCCGTGCCCGGCCATCAGCCGGTCGAGGATGTCCATGCACCAGTCCGACCCCTCGCGGCACGGCGTGCACTGGCCGCACGACTCGTGGGCGTAGAAATGGGCGACGTTGTCGGCGACCTCGACCATGTCCACGGTGTCGTCGAAGACGATGATCCCACCCGAGCCGAGCATCGTCTTGGCCTCGGCGCAGGCGTCGAAATCGGCCTTGACGTCGACCTCGGCGGCGGTGAGCACCGGGGCGGACGACCCGCCGGGGAAGAACGCCTTGAGCTTGCGCCCGCCGCGCACGCCGCCGGCGTGCTCCTCGATGATCTCGCGGAACGTGACGCCGAGCGGCAGCTCGTACACGCCGGGCCGGTTGACGTGCCCGGAGACGCCGAACAGCTTCGGGCCGGTGTTCTTGGGGCGGCCGATACCGGCGAACCAGGCGGCCCCACGGGTGATGATGTGCGGAACGCACGCCAGCGTCTCGACGTTGTTGATGACCGTCGGCTTGCCGAACAGGCCGACGAGCGCGGGGAACGGCGGCTTCAGCCGGGGGAAGCCGCGCTTGCCCTCGATCGACTCGAGCAGCGCCGTCTCCTCACCGCAGATGTACGCGCCGGCGCCGCGATGCACCCAGATGTCGAGGTCGAACCCGCTCCCGAGGACGTTCTTGCCGAGGAAGCCGCGCTGCCGCGCCTCGACGATCGCCTCCTCGAGGATCTTGGCCCAGCGGACGAACTCGCCGCGAATGTAGATGTACGCCGTGTTCGCCTTGATCGCGAACGAGGCGATCGCCACGCCCTCGATGACCTGGTGCGGGTCGTACTCGATGATCTCGCGGTCCTTGAACGTGCCGGGCTCGGACTCGTCGGCGTTGCACACCAGGTAGCGCGGCCCGGGATGGTCCTTGGGCACGAAGCTCCACTTGCGGCCGGTGGGGAAGCCGGCGCCGCCGCGGCCGCGCAGCTCGGAGTCCGAGACCTCCTTGGTCACGGCGTCGGGCCCCATCGCGAGCGCCTTCTTCCAACCTTCGTAGCCCCCCGCCCCGAGGTAGGTGGTGATCGCGCGCGAGTCGGCGGCGCCGCGGGCGCGCAGCAAGACCGGTTCCATTCAGCGCCTCCCCGAGAGCTCGTCGAGGATCGCGTCGAGCTTGCCGACGTCGAGGTCCTCGTAGTAGTCGTCGTTGATCTGGATCACCGGCGCCCGACCGCACGCGCCCAGGCACTGCACGCCGACGAGTTGGAACGTCCCGT
>JAKAFI010000263.1 GCA_021818005.1 Acidobacteriota bacterium
TAGCGTTCAGGATGCGGTGCTGCGCCGGCGGCGCGGGGTCCAGCGGTCGTGGAACCAGAACCAGAGGTGCGGCCGTGCCAGGATCTCCCGCGACACGCAGTCGTTGTAGCGCTGGGTGAGGGAGACCACGGTGTCGGACGGCTGGGTCGGGACCGCCGGGTCGAGCCGGAACCGGTACCCGGTACCGTCGGGGTAGGAGAAGAGCGGCACCACGGCCGCGCCGGTCGCGAGCACGAGGCGGGCGAGCGACGGCGTGGTCGGGGTCAGGATGCCGAGGAACGACACGATCTCGCTGTGTTCGAGGTCCGCCTTCTGGTCGAGGAGGATGTCGACCACGCCCCCCCGCCGCACCGCCTTGATCGCCCCGCGCGTCGCGCTCCCCTTGGGGATCAGCCAGTTGCCGAAGCGGGTCCGGGAGCGGGCCAGCTCGGCTTCCATGAGCGGGTTCTCGAGCGGGCGGTACACCATCCCCTGCGGGAACCCCGCGAGGGCGAGCCATTGCGACGCCACCTCCCAGTGGCCGAAGTGGGCCGAGAGGATGAAGCAGCCCTTCCCCTCCGCCAGGGCGGCGCGCAGGTTCTCGAGTCCGTCGCAGGCCACCCTGGCGCTGAGCGTCTCGCCCGGGACCTGCGACCACTTGATGAAGTCGAACGAGATGCGGCCGAAGTGGGCGGCGCAGCGCAGCGCGATGCCGATGCGGGCCAGGCGCGAGAGCCCCGGGTAGACGCGGCGCAGGTTGGCGAGGACCGTCCGGCGGCGTGCCGAAACCAGCACAAACAGCACGCCGAGAACCGACCCCACCGATTGCAGCAGCCAGAACGGCGCCGCCCGGCCGAGCGCCTGCGCGGCCCTGTAAAGGCGGTACTCCCTGCGGTTCGTGCGCTCGTCCCTCATAGCGGTACCTGGTACCTCATTTTCTCACTTCAGTCCACGAACGAGGGGTCGGCACCGAGCATGGCCTCCTCCATATCGTTCCTGGGGGCGCCCGACGAGCGCGCGGTGAGGGCGGCGGCGAGCTCCGCCACCTGCTCGCGAAACGCCGCGTCGTCCCGGCGCAGCCTCGCCGCCGTCACGCCCCAGCGGCTCACCACGCTCGGCGCTCGCCCGAACTCCGCGGCGAGCTCCGCGATACGGTAACGGAACTGTTCGACACCGACCAGCGTCGCCGCCTCGCGCCGGCGTGTCATCTCCCGACCCGAACCACTGGCGCGCATCTCTTCGTCGGTGGTGCCGAGCATCGCGGCCGCGCCCGAGATGAACTCCGCGATCGGCAGGGTCGGCCGCTCGGACGCGCTGGCGCCGAGCGCGTCCAACCTCGGGCGCCCGGCCGGTGGCTCGATCTCCTCGAGGTCGCCCGTGGACCGCCACCAGGGCAGGCGGCCGAGGGCGGCTGGCCACCCCGGCCCCGCCTTCGCCCCGGCGAGCGCCTGGAGGTAGCTCGCGCGGGCCTCCCCCCGCCGGCCACCGAACGCCAACAGCATCTCGTCGGCGTCGAGCAACGGAGCGTCGGCGTTGGACTCGAACTCGCGGTGGCCGCTCCAGCGGAACGCCCCCGGCGCGTGGGCCAGCTTCGCCGTCATTGGGTTGGCGTGGACGTAGACGATCGCCTGCTGCAGGTAGCGCTCCCCGGCGACCAGCTTCGCGTTGTAGCGGCCCTGCCACACCGGTCCGAGCACGTCGTGACGGCGGTTGAACGACTTGGAGAACCGGCCCTGGATCAGGCGCATGCTCTTCCACAGCGGCGTCGAGCCGGTGCGTACGACAAGGTGGTAGTGCGTCGGCATCACGCACCAAGCCAAGACCGCGAACCCGTCCTGGCGCTTGACCTCGGCCACGATCTCGAGGAAGTCGCGCGCGTCGTCGGCACGGCGGAAGATCGCCTCGCCTCGCCCAGCCCGGCAATAAACATGATAGGTCGCACCGTCAACGAACACGCGCGGACGCCGTGGCATGTCACCCCCAGCCTTGCCAGGCGACTCTACAACAAAAATAAATGTGGTACCAGGTACCGCCGGTACCTGGTACCACAGCGATCGCTGGTCGGTCAGTTCGAGCCAAGGATTCTTACCAGGGCCACCCTGCCTTCGGACGAGACCGACCGGCAGGTGAACTCGACCTTTCCGATCGGCTTGGCGGCCGGCAGGTCGATGACGCGGCTGCTGCCGGCGCCGAAGTAACCGTTGAGCGCCACGTCGAACGACTGGCCGTCGCTGAACAGCACCTTGACGTTCTGAACCTCCATGTTGGCCTGCTTCACCTCGATCTTGAGCTTGGCGAACGCCCCCGCATCGGTCTTGGCCGTCACGACTTCCGGGCTCTTGCGGAAGTCGACGACCTTTTCACCCAGCACCTGCCAGTCCGCCGCGACGGCCGACACCGCCGCCAACGCCAGCCCCACCAGTCCCAGACATACAGCACGAATCGCGAGCTTCATGATCTCTCCTTTCGCCGCCGGCTTCCGACCGGCCGGGTGTGTTCTCGAACGGCGCCCCGGCGCTCGCTCAACCACCCTCTTTTCACAAGCGGATACGGAAGAACCCGGGCCCGGGTTTCGTGCCCTCGCACCACCGAGTGAGGGTGCCGCTCAGAGGCGGCCGCCGGCGAGCGAGAACGCCAGCACCCCGAGGACGATCAGCGTGATGCAGACGTAGGCGTGGTCCCTCTCGAAGGCGAAGCCGAACACGGAAAACGCCACGCGTGCGACGGGCGTCGCGATCAGCAGCAGCAGACCGAGTTGGATCAGCCCGTGGGCCTGCCCTGCCAACGCGGTGGACACGATTCCACCGACGTGACGCGGTTCCGCCGGTTCGCCGCGAAACCTCGTGTAGTGCGGCACCTGGTCACCGTCGCGGGCCAGGAAGAGCACGGCGCCGGCCGCGACCACGGCGGCGGAGGTCACGACGCCAGCCCGGAGCAGGTGGCCGACGGTCTGTTCGATGCGGAAATCGCTCCACCGGCGCTTCATCTCACAGTCTCCCGGAGAAGCCGTTGTAGATCATCTCCACAGCGAGGACAAGGATGACCGCCGCGAACACCTTGCGCAGCACCTGGGCGTGCGTCTTGACCAGCACGTGCGCGCCGATCATGGAGCCGGCCAGCACCCCGAGCATGACCGGCATCGCCAGAGCCGGTTCGATGTAGCCCCGGCCCAGGTAGACGCCGGCGCTGGCGGCCGCGGTCACACCGATCATGAAGTTCGAGGTCGTCGTGGACACCTTGAACGGGATATGCATCGCATGATCCATCGCCAGCACGTTCACCGCACCGGAGCCGATTCCGAGCAGGCCCGAAAGGGCTCCGGCCACGGCCATCAACCCGAACCCCGTCCCCACGTTCTGCACGTGGTACGACTGCTCTCCGGCGGGACCCGGGAAGCTGCCGTCGAGGTGGAGCTGTGTCGCGACCCGATCGGGGTGACCGTCGGCCGGCACCTCCTCGCGCGGCCGGCTGGAGAGGAACGCGGAGGAGATCAGGACGAGCCCGGAAACGACCGCGATCACCGAGGTTGGGAGCCTGGTGGCCAGCGCGGCGCCCGCCAGCGCCCCCATCGTCGTGGCGATCTCGAGGAACATGCCGATCCTGATGTTGGAGAAACCTTCCTTGACGAACGCGGCGGCCGCCGCGGACGAGGTCGCGATCACCGACACCAGCGAGGCGCCGATTGCATAGCGGATGTCGACCCCGAAGCCCAGCGCGAGGAGCGGCACGATGACGACGACGCCGCCGAGGCCGGTCAGCGCTCCGAGAAAGCCGGCCACGAGGGAACTCGCGCCGACGAGCGCGGTGACGACCAGGTTGTTCAGAGGACGCTCCTCCCGTTGACCCCGCCCCACCGGGGCCGAAACGAGCGGGGGATGCTCACCCACTCGCGAGCGGATCATACGGTACCTCGCCGGGGTGAGTCATCTGGCTGGGCGCGGGCCCGTTGGCCAGCAAAGGCTTGTCGCTGAGACGAAATCCAGGTATCGTCGATCTTGGAGGGGCCGATGGACCTGAGGCTGCGAGGCAAGCGGGCGCTGGTCACGGGGTCGTCGCGCGGCATCGGCCGCGCGATCGCGCTCTCGCTGGCGGAGTTCAAGGTCGGCGTGGCGATCAACTACTTCCGCCACCGCGGGCCGGCGGAAGAGGTCGTCCGCGAGATCGAGGCGCGGGGCGCCCGGGCGCTGCTCGTGCGCGGCAACGTCGCCGACGAGACGCAGGTCAAGAGGATGTTCGCCGAGATCCGCGAGGCATGGGGGGGGCTCGAGATCCTCGTCTCCAACGCGGCCTCCGGGGTGCTCAAACCGGTTTCCGACCTGACGCTGCACCACTTTCACTGGACGATGGACATCAACGCGGCGGCGCTGCTGCCGCTGGTCCAGCAGCTGCTCGGCATGCCGTCGGAGGGCGCGAAGAGCGTCGTCGCCGTCTCCTCGCTCGGCGCCATTCGGGCGATCCCCAACTACACCGCGGTCGGGGCATCGAAGGCGGCGCTCGAGTCGATGGTCCGCCACCTCGCGGCCGAGCTCGCCCCGCGGGGTGTGCGCGTCAACGCCGTCTCTGCCGGCACGGTGGACACCGACGCCCTCAAACACTTCCCCAACCGCGACCAGCTCCTCGACGAGTCCGCCCATCGCACGCCGGCGGGGCGGCTGGTCACGCCGCAGGACG
>JAKAFI010000264.1 GCA_021818005.1 Acidobacteriota bacterium
GCGGCGGTGCAGCCACTCGGCGGCGGCCTCGGCGGTCTCGAGCGCGAGCGCCTGCAGGGCGACGCTGTCGAGCAGGCGGCCTTCGGCGCGCAACGCCTCGGCGCGCTCGCGCACGCCGGCGCCGGCGGTGACGAGGAAGAGCGCGACGGCGTCGCCCGCCCCGGGGTCCGGCGCCACCCAGTCCGCGGCGCACGCGTGCGGCGGCCGCGCCTGGCGCATGAACGGCAGCGCCGCCAGTTTGCGCCCCGCGGGGTCGAGGACCGCCACGGCGTCGCCGCGCGAGTGGGCGCGGAAGAAGCCATAGACCGCGGCGGGCGCCAGCCACCCGCGCGTCGCGGCCGCATCCTGGAGCGCCTCGACCCGGCGCCGCAGCTCGACGGCGCGCTCGTCGCCGGCCTCGAGCAGGCGGCGCACCGAGCCGCGCACGCCGAGGTGCTTGCCGAGCAGCATCTGCGGGTTGACGTGCGCGAACACCTCGTCGAGCGGCAGCGCGCGCAGCACGTGCCGCGCGTAGTCCGGCGGCCGGGGAATTGAGAGGTTCGAGCCTTGCAGATCCCGGTCGGCGACGGGAGGAGTTGAGAGTTGAGAGTTGAGAGTGAAAAGTTGAGAAACTGGCAGCTCGTGCGGTGCGGCCTCCGGCCTCTGAACTCTTAACTCTTCATTCTTCACTCCCAACTCGCCCGGAGAGCGCTCCGGCGATCGGGGCTGCGCGCTCTCGGCTCGCCCCCCAAGCCGCAGCGCCTCATTGGCGAGGGCGAGGCCGGCCATGGCGTCACCGGCGTAGCGCACGGCGGCGCCGTAGGCGGGGGCGATGCGGTCGCGCGTGAACGAGGCGGAGAGCGCGGCGCCGCCCACCAGCAGCGGGACCCCGATCCCGGCCGCGCGCAGGTCCTCGGCGGTGGCGGCCATCTGGTGCGCCGAGCGCACGAGCAGGCCGGAGAGGCCGATGAGGTCGGTGGGGCGCTCGCGCCAGGCGGCGATCAGCTTGTCCGACGGGCACTGCACGCCGAGGTCGGTGACGGCGTAGCCGTTGCTCGCGAAGATGATCCCGACGAGGTTCTTGCCGATGTCGTGGACGTCGCCGCGCACGGTGGCGAGGAGGATCGAGCCGCGGGCGGCGCGCTCGCCGCCGGTCATGTGCGGCTCGAGGTGATCGACGGCGGCCTGCATCACCTCGGCGGAGACCAGCACCTCGGCGACGATGAGCTGCCCCGAACCGAACAGGCGGCCGACCTCGTCCATCCCGGCCATCAGCGGGCCGTTGACGATCGCGAGCGGGTCCATGCGCGCGAGCAGCTCGTCGAGCGCGGCGGTCAGGCCGGTGCGCGTTCCCTCGACGACCATGCGAGCGACGCGCTGCTCGGCGGGGAGCGTCTCGTCGATCGCGGCCGCGCGCGGCCGCGCCTCGCGGTAGCGCGCCACGAAGGCGTCGACCTCCGGCTTGCCGCCGGCGAACAGGACGCCCTCCGCGAGGGCGATCTCCTCCGGCTGCAGCGACGGGAAGCGGACGAGCTGCTCGGCGTTGACGATCGCGGCGTCGAGGCCGGCCTGGACGCAGTGGTGGAGGAAGACCGCGTTGAGCACCTCGCGGCCGGCCCGCGGCACGCCGAACGAGACGTTGGAGACGCCGAGGAGGGTGACGGCGTCGGGGTAGCGCTCCTTGATCAGGCGCACGCCGCGCACGGTCTCGGCCGCCGAGCCGGCGAACTTGGGGTCGCCGGTGGCGGCGGGGAAGACGAGCGCGTCGAGCAGCACCTCGCGGCGGCGCAGCCCGGCGCCCTCAAGACGCTCGAGCAGGCGCCCCGCGACCTCGGCCTTGCGCTCCGCCGTGCGCGCCATCCCCTCGCTCGGGTGCTCGTCGATGCAGCCGGCGACGACCGCGGCGCCGAAACGGCGCGCGAGCGCGGCGACGCGGTCGAGGCGGGCGCCGCCGTCCTCGAGGTTGACCGAGTTGAGCACCGGCCGCCCCGGGATCAGCTCGAGCGCGGCGGCCATCACGTCGGGGTCGGTGGTGTCCACCATCAGCGGCACGCGCACGGCGCGGCGCAGCGCGGTGACGACCGCGCGCATCGCGCCGGTCTCGTCGCCCTCGGCGTCGGCGAGGCAGACGTCGAGGACGCCGGCGCGACCGCGCACCTGCCGCCGCCCGACCTCGGCCGCCTCGGCCCAGCGCCGCTGCCGCACGAGGTCCTTGAACGCCCGCGAGCCGAGCACGTTGGTGCGCTCGCCGACGAGCAGCGGCGGCGGCTGCTGCACCAGCTCGACGACCTCGCCGCCCGCCAGGCGCGCCGGGTCGTACGCGGGGGGCACGCGCGGCGCGGCGGCGTCGGCGACCTCGCGCAGGCGGCGGATGTGCTCGGCGCCGGTGCCGCAGCAGCCGCCGATCACGTTGACCCACCCCGCGGCGGCGAAGCGCGCGAGCACGCGCGCCATCTCCTCGGGGCTCTCGTGATAGCAGCCGCGGTCGTCGGGGAGGCCGGCGTTGGGCACGACCGAGACGAAGCTGGGGGTGAGCGCCGCGAGGGCGCGCACGTGCTCGGTCATCGGGCCCGGGCCGGTGGAGCAGTTGACCCCGACCCACAGCGGCCGCCACGGCTCGACCATCACCGCGACCGCCTCGACCGTCTGGCCGCCGAGCGTGGTGCCGGTCGGCTCGATCGTCGCCGAGACCGCGACCGGCACGCCCGGCGCCGTCTCGGCGCAGGCGATCAGGGCGGCCTTGAGGTTGAGGGCGTCCTGGCAGGTCTCGATCAGGAGGACGTCGGCGCCGCCCTCGGCCAGGCCCGCGGCCTGCTCGGCGTAGGCGGCGACCATCTCGGCGAAGGTGGCGCCGCCGGTGAGCGTGAGCGCCTTCGTGGTCGGCCCGATCGAGCCGGCGACGAAGCGCGGGCGCGACGGGTCGGCCGCTTCGGCCTCGGCGCACGCCTGCCGCGCCAGCTCGGCGGCGCGGCGGTTGATCTCGCGGCAGCGGTCGGCGAGGCCGTACTCGGCGAGCACGATCGGGGTGGCGCCGAACGTGTCGGTCTCGACCACGTCGGCGCCGGCCGCGAGGTAGCCGCGGTGCAGGTCGAGGACGACGTCGGGGCGGTGGAGCACGAGCGCCTCGTTGCAGCCGACGAGGCGCTCGCCGCCGTAGTCGTCGGCACCGAGGTTGCGCGCCGCCAGCGCCGTGCCGGTGGCGCCGTCGAGCAGCACGACGCGACGGCGCAGCAGATCGGCCAGCAGAGCGCCCCGCGGTTGAGATCGCGTCACGCATCAAGTGTAAACCGTGCCCTGGGAAAGCGGAGAAGAGGACGAGGAAGAGGTGAGACGGAAGAGGGAAGAGGGAGGGCAGAGACGATGCCGTTCGTCTTCCTTCTTCCTTCTCCCTTCTTTCCTCTCCGTTCTCACTTCTCCCGTTCCCCAGGGAAACATGAGAACATCCCAAGCGGCACATCTGCGATTCCAGGGAGGGACGATGGACCGGTTCACCCGTGGCGAAAGGCTGACGCTGGCGGTGGCGTTGGCGGTGGCGGTGGCGGCGGGGATCTTCGCCTGGACGAACTTCACCCGGGCGTTCCCCGAGGCGCACCTGACGTTCACGGTGAACCGGGCGACGTCGGAGCCGGTCGCGGAGAAGTTCCTCGTTGCGCACGCCCCGGCCGCGGCGGCGGCGCTGGCGGGACGGATGCACGCGGCGATCTTCCGGGCCGACGACCGCGCCAAGATCTACCTCGAGCGCGAGCTGGGGCTCGACGAGCTCGGCACGCTGACCCGCGAGGGTCGGGTGCGCCTGTGGTACTGGGCGCACCGCTGGTACAAGCCGCTCACCAAGGAGGAGGTCCGCGTCGAGGTCACGCCCCAGGGGCAGGTGATGGGGTTCGCCCACCTCATCCCTGAGGACGCCGCCGGCGCCTCGCTCGACGAGGCGGCCGCGCGGGCGGTGGCGGAGAAGTTCCTCGCCTCGGCGTTCGGGCTCGACCCAGGCAAGCTCGCGTTCATCGAGTCGAAGCGCGAGGACCGCCCGCACCGGCGCGACTGGACGTTCACCTGGGAACGGGCGGGGTGGAAGGCAAAGAACGCGACGTACCGGATGCAGGTCGAGGTGCACGGCGACGAGGCGGCCTCCTACGCCGAGTACCTCAAGATCCCCGACGCGTGGACGCAGTCGTACCAGAAGCTGCGCGCAGCCAACAACACGACCGCGCTGATCGCGGATTTCGGCATCGTGCTCACGCTGCTCGCCGCGCTGATCGTGCTGTTCCGCGAGGGGCGGCGCGGCAACGTGCGCTGGCGCCTGGCGATGCTGCTCACGGCGGTGGCGTTAGGGCTGTTCACGCTGATGTCGCTCAACCAGCTGCCGCTGGCGTCGTACGGCTTCGACACCACGGGGACGTACGGCGCCTTCCTCGCGCGCCAGCTGCTGGCGGCGATCGCCGGCGCCGGGGTGCAGGCGCTGGTGATCTTCCTCGTCGTGGCGGCGGGCGAGCCGCTGTTCCGCGCCTACTTCCCGCAGCACCTGCGGGTGTCGGCGCTGTTCGAGCGCGCGGGGTGGCGCAGCAAGCGGATGGTGTTCGGCCTCGTGCTCGGCTACTGCCTGGCGGTGGTCTTCCTCGCGTACCAAGTTGCGTTCTACCTCGTCGGGCAGAGGTTCGGC
>JAKAFI010000017.1 GCA_021818005.1 Acidobacteriota bacterium
GAGGAGGCGTGCCCGACCAAGCCGGTGGCGATCTGGCTCACGAGCAAGAGCTACGAGGCTGCCGCCTACGAGCGCAACGAGCGGCTGTACTTCGACAAGGGACGCCTGCAGAGCTGGGACGGGGTGCGCCCGTACCCCGGCGTGTTGACCCCCGCCCAGGGGCAGCTGCCGGAGGCTGCCGGCGGCGCCGCGGCCGGGTCCGGGGAGCCGAAGCCATGAGCTGGTTTCTCGTCCACTTCGCGCAACTCGTCTTCTACGTCATGGCCGCGTGCGTGATCGCCGGCGCGGTCGGGGTGATCGCGTTCAAGAGCCCGGTGCACGCGGCGCTCTCGCTGCTCGCCAGCTTCCTCGGCGTCGCCGGGCTGTTCGTCCTGATGGAGGCGGAGTTCCTCGCGGCCGTGCAGGTCCTGGTCTACGCCGGCGGCGTGATGGTGCTCTTCCTGTTCGTCATCATGCTGGTCAAGGCGCGCGCGATCCCGCGCGAGCCGCAGTACGTGAACCGGCTGGTGCCGGCGGCCGTGGGCCTCGGCGTGGTGCTGGCGCTGCTCCTCGGCGCCGGCATGTGGGCGTCCGTGACCGGCGCGCCGGCCGACGCGGCCGCGCTGCAGCGGGTCGCCGGGGTCCAGCTCGGCAACACCGAGGCGGTGGGGTGGAGCCTGTACCGCGACTACCTGCTGCCGTTCGAGGTCGTGTCGATCGTGCTGCTGGTGGCGATGATCGGCGCGATCGTGCTCGGTCGCAAGGAGCCGGGAAAGGAAGGCCGCGCGTGATCACCACCACGCACTACCTCGTCCTGTCGCTGATCCTGTTCACCCTCGGCGTCGTCGGCCTGATGGTGCGGCGCAACTTCATCACCGTCCTGATGTGCATCGAGCTGATGCTCAACGCCGCGAACCTCAACTTCATCGCGTTCTCCCGCCAGCTCGGCGACCTCACCGGCCAGGTGTTCGCGGTGTTCGTGATCACGATCGCGGCGGCGGAGGCGGCGATCGGGCTCGGCATCATCGTCGCGCTCGTCCGCCTCAAGCAGACGACCGACCTCGACCGGGTCAACGTGATGGAGGGTTAGCCGATGAAAGACCTGCTCTGGCTGATCCCCCTCCTGCCGCTCCTCGGCGCGGCGGTCAACGGCCTGGTCGGCAACCGCCGCGGGTGGTCGAAGCACGCCACCTCGGGCGTCGCGCTCGCCGCTTCCGGCCTCGCCCTGCTGGCGGCGCTCGCGGCGATCGCCGACTGGGCCGCCACGGTCGGCACGGGCGCGGCTCACGTCGACCGGGTGTTCACCTGGATTCCGGCCGGCTTCGGCCACACCACCGGCGGCCTGCTCGCGAACCTGTCGGTCGACTTCTCCCTGCGGATCGACGCGCTCTCCGCCGTGATGCTCTTCTTCGTCACCTTCGTCGGCTTCCTCATCCACGTCTACTCGGTGGGGTACATGCACAGCGAGGAGGAGCGACCGTACGCGCGGTACTTCGCGTACCTGAACCTGTTCATGTTCGCGATGCTCACCCTGGTGCTCGGCGCCAACCTCGCCGTGCTGTTCGTCGGCTGGGAGGGCGTCGGCCTGTGCAGTTACCTCCTCATCGGCTTCTACTTCGAAAAGGACTGGTGCGCCGCCGCGGGGAAGAAGGCGTTCATCGTCAACCGCATCGGCGACTTCGGTTTCATCCTGGCCATCTTCTGGACCGTCAAGGTCTTCGGCACGGTCGACTTCGGTGCCCTCCAGGGCGCGATCGCGGCCGATCCGGCGCGCTTCGCCGCCGCGGCGACGCCGATCGCGCTGTTGCTGTTCGTCGGCGCGGTCGGCAAGTCGGCGCAGCTGCCGCTCTACGTCTGGCTCCCCGACGCGATGGCCGGCCCGACTCCGGTGTCGGCGCTCATCCACGCCGCGACGATGGTCACCGCCGGCGTCTACATGGTCGCCCGCACCAACTTCTTCTTCCGGCTGTCGCCGGTCGCGATGCTGACGGTGGCGCTGGTCGGCGGCCTCACCGCGGTGTTCGCCGCCACGATCGGCCTGGCGCAGAACGACATCAAGAAGGTGCTCGCATACTCGACGGTGAGCCAGCTCGGCTACATGTTCCTCGCCGCCGGGGCGGGGGCGTTCGCGGGCGGGATGTTCCACGTGTTCACGCACGCGTTCTTCAAGGCGTGCCTGTTCCTCGGCGCCGGCTCGGTGATCCACGCCTGCTCCGGAAACCAGGACATGCGCACGATGGGCGGCCTCAAGAAGCACATGCCGACGACGTACTGGACGTTCGTGGTGGCGACGCTGGCGCTCGCGGGGGTCCCGCCGTTCGCCGGCTTCTTCTCCAAGGACGAGATCCTCGGCAAGGTGTTCGCCGCCGCGTCCGGCGACCTCAACGGCTTCGGTGCGGTGTACGCGGTGCTCTGGGTGCTCGGCCTGGCCGGCGCGTTCATGACCGCGTTCTACATGTTCCGCGCCGTGCACATGACGTTCCACGGCGAGTTCCGCGGCAGCCACGAGCAGGCGCACCACCTGCACGAGTCGCCGCGGAGCATGACGGTGCCGCTGCAGGTCCTGGCGGTGGGCTCGGTGGCGGCCGGCTTCCTCGGGATGGGGATGTTCGGGCCGCGGGTGAACTGGTTCGAGCGGCTGCTGCACCCGGTCGCCGCGACGGTGGAGGTCGAGGGGCACCACGTGGGCGCCGGCCTCGAGTGGTCGCTGATCGCCCTCTCGGTGGCCGTGGCGCTGTCCGGCATCTGGTTCGCGACCAGGTGGTACTTCGGGCCGCAGGCGTTCGCGCGGCCGCGGCGCTTCGCCGAGCGGTTCCCCGGGCTGGTCGCAACGGTGGCCAACAAGTACTACGTGGACGAGGCGTACAACGCCACCGCGGTGGCGGGGACGATGAAGCTGGCGCAGGCGTCGTGGGAGTTCGACGCGCGCGTGATCGACGGGACCGTGAACGGGGCGCGCCACCTCACCGTGGGGACGTCGTTCTTCTCCGGCCTGTTCGACCTCAACGTGGTGGACGGGCTGGTCAACCTCGTGGCCGCCGCGTACGGCTGGGCCAGCCGCGCCCTCAGGCGCGTGCAGTGGGGCGTCGTGCAGGGGTACGCGCTGGTCATGACGGTGGGCTTCGTGCTGATGGTCGCGGCGGCGCTCTGGCTCGGCCGCTGAGGGGGATGCGATGGGTTTTGCCACCAACCTGCTGAACATCATCTGTTACGTGCCGCTGCTCGGGGCGCTGGTGATCATCTTCCTGCTGCGCAAGGAGCAGACCGCGGCGATCAAGACCGTGGCCACGGTGGTGGCGGGGCTCGACTTCGTGCTCTCGCTGCCGCTGTGGTTCGTGTACGACCCGGCGGGGCCGGCGTTCCAGTTCTCCTACGTGCACGACTGGATCCCGGCCGTCGGCGCCACCTACCACGTCGGCGTCGACGGGATCTCGGTGCTGCTGATCCTGCTCACGACGCTGCTCGGGTTCATCGCGGTGTACTCCTCGTTCACGGCGATCAACCACCGCCAGAAGGAGTACTACGTCTTCCTCCTGCTCCTGCAGACCGGCATGCTCGGCGTCTTCATCTCCCTCGACTTCGTGCTGTTCTACGTGTTCTGGGAGGCGATGCTGGTCCCGATGTACTTCCTGATCGGGATCTGGGGCGGCCCGCGCAAGCTCTACGCGGCGATCAAGTTCTTCCTCTACACCCTGTTCGGCTCGGTGCTGATGCTGGTCGGCATCCTGACGCTCTACTTCTACAACTCGACCGGCCTGCAGGCGATCGGCCTCCCCGGGCTCGGCCACGCGCCGACGTTCGACGTCACCGAGCTGTTCAAGATCGCGACCCAGATCCCGCCGCACGTGCAGTTCTGGGTGTTCCTCGCGTTCTTCGTCGGCTTCGCGATCAAGGTGCCGATGTTCCCGTTCCACACCTGGCTGCCGGACGCGCACGTCGAGGCGCCGACCGCTGGCTCCGTGATCCTGGCCGGCGTCCTCCTGAAGATGGGGACGTACGGCTTCATCCGCTTCTCGCTGCCGCTGCTCCCCGACGCGACGCGCAAGGCGGTGCCGTGGGTCGTGGCACTGGCGATCATCGGCATCGTCTACGGCGCGCTGGTGGCGATGGCGCAGAAGGACATGAAGAAGCTGGTCGCCTACTCCTCGGTGTCGCACCTCGGCTTCGTCATGCTGGGGATGTTCGCGCTCAACCCGCAGGGGCTCACCGGCTCGGTGCTGCAGATGATCAACCACGGCCTCTCCACCGGCGGCCTCTTCCTCCTCGTCGGGATCGTCTACGAGCGGCGCCACACGCGCATGATCTCGGAGTACGGCGGCCTCGCGAAGGTGATGCCCGTCTACGCGATGCTGTTCATGGTGATCACCATGGCCTCGATCGGCCTGCCGACGCTCAACGGCTTCATCGGCGAGTTCACGATCCTGGTCGGCGCGTTCAACCGCTCGACGACGTGGGCCGTGATCGCCGCCACCTCGCTCGTGCTCGGCGCCGGGTACATGCTCTGGCTGTACCAGCGCGTCTTCTTCGGCGAGATCACGCACGACGAGAACAAGACGCTCAAGGACGTCAACCTGCGCGAGCAGTGGACGCTGATCCCGCTCATCGTCCTCTGCTTCTGGATCGGGATCTACCCGAAGCCGTTCTTCCGCATCCTGGAGCCGTCGATCCGGCGGGTGGTCGAGGTCGTGGACCCCGGCTACATGAACCACCCGGAGCTCCACCTCCCGGCGGCCGCGCCCGCAGCGCACGCGCAGGAGGAGTGAGCCCATGCGCCCGGACCTCATCGCGCTGCTCCCGGAGCTCGTGCTGGCGGCGCTGGCCATGGTGGTCCTGCTGGCCGGCCTCGCGTCGGGCCGGGCCCGGCACGGGCTGCTCGCCGGCGGGGCGCTCGTCTCGCTCGCGGTGACCGCGCTGGCACTGTGGTACGCCGCCGCCGCCACCGACCCCGCCGCGCGCCTCTTCTCGGGCATGTTCGCCCTCGACCGTTTCGCGGTCTACTTCAAGGCGCTCTTCCTGCTCTCCTCGGCGCTCGTGATCCTGCTCTCGGTCGACTACCTCAAGCGCAACGACTACCGGCCCGGCGAGTACCTCGCCCTGATCATGTTTGCGACCGTCGGCATGATGACGATGGCCTCGGGGGTCAACCTCGCGGCGATCTACGTCGGCCTCGAGCTGATGGCGTTGTCCACCTACATCCTCGCCGGCTACTTCCGCCGCGAGGTCAAGTCGCACGAGGCGGCGACGAAGTACTTCGTGCTCGGCGCGTTCTCGTCGGGGGTTCTGCTGTACGGCCTGTCGCTGATCTACGGCACGACGGGGACGCTCGACCTCGGCGCGCTGACGCGCGCCCTCGCCGCCGGCAAGCCGGCGACCGCGACCGTGGTCGGGATGGCGCTGCTCGCCTGCGGCTTCCTGTTCAAGGTGGCGGCGGTGCCGTTCCACGTCTGGACGCCGGACGTCTACGAGGGGGCTCCGACGCCGATCACGGCGTTCATGTCGGTGGGCCCGAAGGCGGCCGGGTTCGCCATGTTCCTGCGCGTGTTCCTCGGCGGCCTGGCGCCGCTCTCCGCGTCCTGGATCTGGCTCGTCGGGGCCGCCGCCGTGCTCACGATGATCTGGGGGAACGTCGCGGCGCTGACCCAGGACAACGTCAAGCGGATGCTGGCCTACTCCTCGATCGCGCACGCCGGCTACGCCCTCGTCGGCCTGGTCGCCGGCGGTGCGGCGGGGGTCAACAGCGTCCTGTTCTACATGCTCGTCTACACGGTCACCAACCTCGGCGCGTTCGGCTTCGTGATCATGCTGGAGTCGCGCGGCTACGCCGGAGAGACCGTGACGGACTACGCCGGGCTCGCGCGCCGGCACCCGGGCGCGGCGTTCGGCATGCTGCTGTTCATGCTCTCGCTCGGCGGCATCCCGCCCACCGCCGGGTTCATGGGGAAGCTCTACCTGTTCGCCGCGGCGGTCGAGGCGGGGTACGTCTGGCTGGTCGTCGTGGCGGTGGTGATGTCGGCGGTTTCGCTCTACTACTACCTTCGCATCGTGCTGCAGATGTACCTGCGGGACGGCGAGGGCGTCGAGCCCGCGGAGCTGGTCGCGGCGCCGTGGACGGAGCGCGTCATCTGGGCGTGCGGCGCCGCCGTCCTCGTGATCGGGATCGTGCCGGCGCCGTTCCTGGCGGCGGCGCGGGCGACGGCGGGGGTGCTGGGGCTGTCGTGAGCGACGGGCGCCGGCGACGCTCGGCCGCCTCGATCCGGCGTACCGCCGACGCCGCGTCGATCGGTCTCGCGTTTCCCATCGCCATGGCGATCGGCTACTTCTTCGGGAGTTGGCTTGACCGCCTGTTCTCGACGGCGCCGTGGCTGATGATCGTGTTCACCCTGTTCGGGGTCGCGGGCGGCTTCCTCAACGCGATCCGGACCGCGTTCCGCATCGGCCGCGAGGAGGACGAGGCGGCGAAGAGCGACGACCCGGAGGGCTAGCGTGCTGGCCGGGCGGGTGATGAGGACCGGCGCCGCCGTCACGCTGGCGGCGGCCACGGCGGTGGCCGCGGCGGGCCAACCGTGGAACGCGCTCGCCTTGACCGTGGCTGCGACCGCGGCTATGATCAACGCGCTTTTGTTGGAGTCCGTGCTCGGGCGGGTCCTCCAGCCGGGCGCACCCCACATGACGCGCGGGGCCGCCGCGGTGCTTGCCGCCCGGTGGGGCGTGTGGGTCGGGCTGTTCGTCGTGTGGTACCTGTTGCGCCAACGTATCGCGCTGTGGGCCGTCGCCGCGGGCGTCACCTGTTACCTCGCCGCTCTCGGCATCGCGGGTGCCTCCTCCGACCCGCGCGGTCCCCGGAAGGGATGAACGCCGGTGCACCACGAGTTCTCGATCCTGTTCCACCCGCTGAACGCGCTGCTGGTTGCGTTGCTCGGGGTGCCGTCCGCGGCGTGGCAGAAGGCGATGGGGATCGAGGGCGAGGCGGGGATCTGGCTCCCCGATCACGTCGTCATGACGTTGCTCGTCGTCGTGATCGTGGCGGCGCTGGTCCTCTCGATGCGGCGCAGTTACTCGCTCGAGCGCCCCTCGGGCGTGCAGCAGGCGCTCGAACTCCTTGTCGGCGGGCTCACCAACCTCACCGAGGACGTCGTCGGCCACGGGCGCGGCCGCGAGTTCGTGCCGTTCATCGTCGCGCTCACCTTCTTCATCTTCATCGCCAACGCGTTCGGCCTGATCTTCTTCCTGCAGCCCCCAACGGCGAACACGAGCACGACGTTCGCCCTCTCGTTGACGGCGTTCCTGTTCTACAACTTCGTCGGCTTGCGTCGTCTCGGGCCGCTCAAGTACGCGAAGCAGTTCGTGGGACCGGTGTGGTGGCTGTTCCCGTTGATGGTGCCGGTCGAGATCATCTCGCACCTGGCGCGCGTCCTGTCGCTCGCCGTGCGTCTGTTCGGCAACATCTTCGGCGAGCACACGGCCACCGGCATGTTCCTGGTGATCCTGCCGTTCTTCGTGCCCGCGATGATGGGCCTCGGCGTCCTCGGGGCCCTGATCCAGACGTTCATCTTCGTCATGCTGACCATGGTCTATGTCGCAGGGGCCGTGGCCGAGGAGCACTAGCAGAAACTAGTTCCGCGAAGGAGGAACCGCGATGAAGAAGACGTTGTTGGTGGTGATGCTCGGACTGGTGCTGTTGAGCCTGGCGTCTCCGGTGCTGGCGGCCGACGAGGGTGGGGCCGGCGCGGCCGGCATGCGCGACGCGTGGAAGTTCATTGCCGCCGCCGTGGCCATCGGCGTCGCCGCGTTCGCCGGCGCCTTCGGCCAGGGCAAGGCCGTCGCCTCGGCGTGCACGAGCATGGGGCGCAACCCCGGCGCGGCCGGCCCGGTGCGCATCACGATGCTGCTCGGCGTGGCGTTCATCGAATCGCTCGTGATCTACGCCCTCGTGATCGCCTTCATGATCCTCGGCAAGTAGACCGGGCGGCCGTCCGGCCGCGCCCGGTCGTCCCGAAACCGACCCGGCCCGCCACCAAGGCGGGCCGGGTCTGTCGCTTTCGCCTTGGTGCGCCTCGGGCAGCCAGCGCCAAGCCCTCCTCCCGCGCCCGCCTCCGCGGTCGCTTCTCCCTGATGCCGTGACGCTTACACCCTGATCGTTGTCACCGGCCGTTTGCGCACACGTTGCGACGGCGACACGGTATTGCAGCTCACTTGACATTGCAACTCCGACTCAATTACCATTCGAGGTCGTGGAGGCGCGCATGACCGACCCAGGTTCCTGGAACTTCGAAAACGCCGAGCTTCCCTACCGCGACCAGCTGTTCAAGACCGCCCTGCGTCTCGCCCGCAACTCGGAGGACGCCGAGGACCTGCTGCAGGACACCTACATGAAGGCGTACCGCCACTACGCGTCGTTCTCGCCGGGTACCAACCTCAAGGCATGGCTGTTCAAGATCCTGAAGAACACGTTCATCAACGAGTACCGGCGGCGCAAGCAGCTGCCCGCGCAGGTCGACTTCGCCGAGCTCGAGGAGACGTTCGAATCTGCGGTGCTGCCGACCAACCCGTCGGCGACCCGGAACCCGGAGGAGGAACTGGTCGAGGCCACCCTCGACGGCGAGGTGCGCAGCGCGCTGCGCGCCCTGCCGCACAACTACAAGGTGGTCGTTCTCCTCGCCGACATCGAGGGCTACGCCTACAAGGAGATCGCCGACATCCTCGCGATCCCGGTGGGCACGGTGATGTCGCGGCTCTACCGCGGCCGCCGGCTGCTCGAGGCGGCGCTGCTCTCGTACGGGGTGCGCTACAACTACCTGCACGGCCGGCCGCACCGGTTGCGCTCGGAGCACCTCGACATGGACGGCTTCTTCCCCGGCGAGGCGGGGAAGCCGGCCGACGCTCGCCTGCACTGAGCCACGCGCGGGGCGGCCGTCCCGGCGCGCCGTCGGGGCGGAGTTTGCTAGCATGAAGCGATGATGGTCGCCGCCCTCTCCGTCGCGCTGGCCGCCGCGTCCGGCGGCGACCTGCGGACCGCCGGGGGCGCCCCGGTGTCGTTGCCGGAGATCCTCGCCCGCGGCCCCGTGGTGCTCGTTTTCTGGAACTCATGGCTGCCGCACGCGGACGAGTTCGCGGCGCTGCTCCCCGACATCGAGGCCGCGGCGGGGCGGTATGGGTGGCCGGGCGCGGTGATCGTGTTCCAGGAGCGGCGCGCCGACGCGCAACAGCCGCTGCCGGCGCTCAAGGGCCCGTTGCCGTTCGTCTTCGACCGTCGCGGCGAGCTGCTGCGCCGCTTCCAGGTGACGCGGGCGCCGGCCGTGCTGCTCGTCGAGAAGAACGGCTCCGTGCGGGCCCGTTGCGGGCCGGAGACGGCCGAGGTCCGCGCGATCATCCGGGAGATGGCCCGCCGGTGAGCACCGCCGACCGGCTGCTCGCGGGTCTCGCGCTCCTCGTCGTGACGCTCGCCCACTGGACCGGCGCGACGGCGGTCGTGCCGCCCGTCCCGCCGCACCTCACGGTGCCCACGATCGCCTCGCCGACCGTCACTCGCGAGGGGACCCTGGCGCGGGGCGAGACGCTCGCCGGCCTCGTGGGTCGGCTCGGGCTCGGTGCCGCCGAGTGCCGCCCCTGGCTCGCCGCGGCCGAGAGCCAGCTCGACATGCACTCCCTTCCGGTGGGGCTCGCGGCGGAGGCCGTGTTCGACGTCCACGGCGAGGTGACCGCGCTGCGGCTCACCCCGGACTGGCGCTCCACGGTCGTCGTCGAGCGCGCGGGCGGCGTGATCACCGGGCGGCGTGTGCAGCGGCCGGTCGAGCGCCAGCTCGAGGTGGTGCGCGGCACGGTGCAGTCGAGCCTGTTCGACGCGATCGGCGCCGCCGGGGAGAGCGACACGCTCGCGGTCGCGCTCGCCGACCTCTTCCAGTGGGACATCGACTTCCACCGCGAGGTGCGGCGCGGCGACACCTTCGCGATCCTGGTCGAGCGCATCCGCTCCGACGGCCGGACGGTGGGGTACGGCCCCGTGCTGGCGGCGAGCTACGACAACCGCGGCAAACGCTTCACCGCCGTGCGCTACGCCTTCGCCGGCGCCCATCCGAGTTACTACGACGCCAGCGGGCGCCCGCTGCGCAAGCAGTTCCTGCGCGCGCCGCTCAAGTTCTCGCGCATCACCTCGCGCTACTCGCTGGCGCGATTGCACCCGATCCTGGGCGTGCGGCTGCCGCACTGGGGCGTGGACTACGGCGCGCCGGTGGGGACGCCTGTGATGGTCACCGCCGACGGCGTGGTGACGTTCACGGGCTGGCGCGGCGGCGGCGGCAACACGGTCGAGGTCCGCCACGCCGGCGGCTACGTCACCGCCTACCTGCACCTCTCCCGCTTTGCGGCGGGGATCCGTCCCGGCGTGCGCGTCGACCAGGGCCAGGTGGTCGGCTTCGTCGGCGCCACCGGCCTCGCCACCGGGCCGCACCTCGACTACCGCGTCACCCACAACGGCGCGCACCTGAACCCGATGGCGATCGGCCGCGACCCGGCGCCGCCGCTGCCCGCGCGGGAGGAGGGCCGGTTCGCCGTTTGGGCGCGAGAGGTGCTGCCGTTGCTGCAGGCGGCGGGGCCGCTGCCGGTCGAGCGCACGGCGGCGCTCGAGGCGGCCGCACCGGCGCCGTTCCATGGCTAGCGTGTCGCGGCCCGGCTCCGGACCTCGCAGCGGGCCCGGGGTCGAGGTGAGCGCGCCGGTGCGCGTCGACCTGGCGGGCGGGACCCTCGACCTGTGGCCGCTGTACTGCCTCCACCCCGGGTCGATGACGGTCAACGCGGCGCTGGCCGCCGCGGTGCGGGTCCGGCTCGTCCCCGGCGGGGCACCGCGCGGGGCGATCACGCTCTCCTCGCCGGGTTCCGCCCCGCGCCGGCTCGTCCCCGGCGACGCCGGGCGCGAACTCGCCGCGGCGGTCGTCTTCCACCTCCGGCCCGAGGGGGCGCTCGCGGTCGAAGTGACCGAGCAGCCGCCGGTGGGGTCGGGCCTGGGCGCCTCGTCCGCGTTCGCCGTGGCGCTGGCCCGGGGTTGTCTCGCGCTCGCCGGCCGCCGCCTCGCCCCAGCACGGCTCGTGCCGCTGCTGCGCGACCTCGAGTCGCGCGTGCTCGCGGCTCCCGCCGGCGTGCAGGACTACCTGCCGGCGTTGCTCGGCGGCGTGTTGGCGGTGCACCTGGAGCCCGGCGGCGAGCGCGTCGAGCGAGTGGCTGCCGACCACACATGGCTCGCCTCCCGGCTGCTCGTCGTCTACTCGGGGCTCGCGCACCGCTCGGGGATGGTCAACTGGGAGGTGTACCGCGCGCGCATCGACGGCGACGCCGGCGTCGCGCGCGGCCTCGACCGCATCGCGGCGGCCGCGGCCGACTGCCGCCGGGCGCTGCTCGGCCGCGACGAGGCAGCCGTCGGCCGGGCCGTCGCGGTCGACTGGCGCGCGCGGCGGGAGCTCGCGCCCTCGGTCACCAACCCGGCGCTCGACGCGCTCCTGGCGGCCGGAACGGCGGCGGGCGCCCTCGCCGGCAAGGCGTGCGGCGCCGGCGGCGGCGGCAGCGTGGCGTTCTGGGTCGCGCCCGAGCGCCGCGGTGCGGTGCGCGCCGCCGCGCTCGCGGCCGCGCCCGGGGCGTTCGAGGTTCCCGGCGGTCTCAGCGGCCGGGGTGCCACGGTCCGGGCGGGACGCGCTACGATGGCAGCGGCCCGGGGCTGACCCCCGGCGCCTGGAGGTTGGACGATGGCCGAGCCGCATACCGTGCGCGCCCCGCGGGGCCGCACCCTCTCGTGCAAGGGGTGGCCGCAGGAAGCCGCGCTGCGCATGTTGATGAACAACCTCGACCCCGACGTCGGGGAGCGCCCGAGCGACCTGGTGGTGTACGGCGGGAGCGGCAAGGCGGCGCGCAACTGGGAGTGCTTCGAGGCGATCGTCCGCACGCTGCGCGAGCTCGAGGGCGACGAGACGCTGCTCGTGCAATCGGGCAAGCCGGTGGGCGTGTTCCGCACCCATCCCGACGCTCCGCGCGTGCTGATCGCCAACGCCAACCTGGTGGCGCACTGGGCGACGGCCGACGAGTTCCGCCGGCTGGAGGGCCTCGGGCTCACGATGTTCGGCCAGATGACGGCCGGTTCCTGGATCTACATCGGAACGCAGGGGATCCTGCAGGGCACCTACGAGTGCTTCGCGGCCGCCGCGCGCACCCACTTCCGCGGCACGCTGCGCGGCCGTCTCGTGGTCTCGGCCGGCCTCGGCGGGATGGGCGGCGCCCAGCCGCTCGCCGCCACCATGAACGAGGCGACGTTCCTCGCGGCCGAGGTGGATGAGGCCCGCATCGACAAGCGCCTCGCCACCGGCTACCTGGACGAGAAGTTCGGCGGGCTCGACGCCGCGATCGATCGCGCCCTGGCGCTGCAGGCCAAGGGGGAGTCGCGCTCGATCGGGGTGGTGGCGAACGCGGCCGACCTCCTCGCCCGCCTGCTCGAGCGCGGCGTGGTCCCCGACGTGCTCACCGACCAGACCTCGGCCCACGACGAGCTCAACGGCTACGTGCCGAACCGGATGACGCTGGCGCAGGCGCTCGCGCTGCGCGCCGGCGACCCCGAGGCGTACAAGCGCGAGGCGTACCGCACGATGGCCGAGCACATGCGCGGCCTGCTCGAGCTGCAGCGCCGGGGCGCGGTCACGTTCGACTACGGCAACAACCTGCGCGGCCAGGCGCTCAAGGCCGGGGTCCGCGAGGCGTTCGACGTCGTCGGGTTCGTCCCGCTGTACATCCGACCGCTCTTCTGCGAGGGGAAGGGGCCGTTCCGCTGGGCGGCGCTCTCCGGCGATCCCGACGACATCCTGCGCACCGACCGGGCGATCATGGAGATGTTCCCGCACGACGCCGGCCTCGTCCGCTGGATCCGGATGGCCGAGGAGCGCGTGCACTTCCAGGGGTTGCCGTCGCGCATCTGCTGGCTCGGCTACGGCGATCGGGCGCGCTTCGGCCTCGCGATCAACGAGCTCGTCCGCAGCGGAGAGATCTCGGCCCCGATCGTGATCGGGCGCGATCACCTCGACGCGGGCTCGGTCGCCTCGCCGAACCGGGAGACCGAAGCGATGCGCGACGGCTCCGATGCGATCGCCGACTGGCCGCTGCTCAACGCGCTGCTCAACACGGCCGCCGGGGCCACGTGGGTTTCGATCCATCACGGCGGCGGCGTCGGCATCGGGTACTCGCAGCACGCCGGCATGGTCGTGGTGGCGGACGGCACGCCCGAGGCCGCACGGCGGCTCGAGCGCGTGCTCACCACCGACCCGGGCACCGGAGTGATGCGGCACGTGGACGCCGGATACCAGGAGGCCATCGACTGCGCACGCCGAACCGGGCTCAAGGTCCCGATGCTGGCCGGCGCGCCCGAGCGCTGAGGCTCGTCGGACCCGCCGCCGCGCTCGCCGCGGCGCTCGCCGCCGGGCCGTGGCCCGCGCTCGGGGCGGCCTCGCTGCTCTGGCGCGTGCCGGCGGCGGCGCTGGCGCTGGGGCTCGCCTGGCGCCGGCTGCCGCGCCGGGCGCCGTGGCTCGCGGCCGTGGTCGCCGCGGCGCTCGCGCTGGACGCGTTCGTCCCCGCCGGGCGGAGCGCGGCGAGGTTCGCCGCGCTGGCCAACGCGAGCTCTGCCGGAGTGCAGCACCGCCTGTCGGCGATCGCCAGCGACCCCCGTCTCCACCGCCTCCTGTACCCCGGCGGCGGCGAGGCGGAGCCGGAGGCACCGTTCCCCCTCATCGCCCAGGGGTGGCGGTCGCTCCCGTTCCCGGTCGACGTCCTGGTCGTGGTGGACGAACGTGGCCAGCCGGTCGCCTGGGCGGGCGCCTCGCCGCGCCTCCCGCTGCGCCTGCGCCCGCTCGGCGAACGCGCGGTCGCGGCCGAGCCCGGCATCGGTTCGGTCTGGATCTGGTGGCGGGAGAGCGTGTTCGAGAGCGGCCAGCCGCTCGGCGCCGTCCTCGCCGGTGTGGAGGTCCCGGAGCGCGGTGCCAGGAGCGTCCTCGGCGTCTGGGCGGGACGCGCCGCCGTCGCGGCCGTGCATCTCGCGGGCTGGGGCCGCGACCTCTCGCCCGGACCGGCGCCGGCCACGGGCTTCGAGGTGCGACCCGCCCGGCCGGTGCCGTGGTCGGCGCCCGGCCTCGCGCTCCTGCTCGCGTGCGTCGTCCTCGTCGCCGGCGGGCCCGCGTGGGCAGTCGGGGCGGTCGCGGCCGCGGCGGCGATCGCCGTTCCGCTGCTCGGGTGGCTGCCGCGCGGCTGGTGGCTGGTCGGAGGCGTGGCCGCGGCGGCGCTGGCCGCCGGCCGGTTGCCGCGCCGGTGGCTCTGGCGGGCGCTGGCGGCGGTCGGCGCCGGCACGATCGCGTGGGCGCTCGCTGGCCTGTTCGACCTCCTGCACGCGTTCGCGCCGCCGCGCAGCCTGCTCTGGCCGGGCGTGCTGCGCTGGGCGCTGGTGGCGGCCCTGGCCGTGCTGGTGCGCAACGCCGCCCGCGGCCGCCGCGCGCCGTGGCCGCTCGCGGTGGCGAGCTGGCTGCCGCTGGCGCTGGGGGTGGCGCGCGCCGACCCGCTCCTGATCGGTGCCGGCACCGCGGTCGTGGCCCTGTTCGGGTTGTCCGGACGGGGCCTGCTCTGGCCGGCGTTGATCGCGGCCGGGGTGGTGACCGGCGGCGGCGACGCGGCGCGGCGCGCCGACCTGGTGGCGACCACGGAAGCGACGCTGGCGCGCCTCGCCAACGTCGAGGCGCCCGCTCGGTCGCTGCTCGCCTCGCTGCCGCAGAAGGCGCTGGCCGACGTGCCCCGCCTCGTCGCGGGCGAGCGCCTGGTCGTGCTCGGCCGGTTGGCCGAGCGAGCCGGGATGCGCGACGTGCTGCCGGGGACCGCGCTCGTCCTGACCGAACCGAGCGGGGAACCGGGGGGGAGCTGGGGCGAGGCGGCGATCGCGGGCGAGGGAGTGCCGCGGGAGCTCGCGTCACGGGCGCTCGGCGACGGCTGGGTCGTCTCGATCCTCGCCCCGCCTGCGCCGAACGAGGTTCTCGCGGGCCTCGGCGCCGCCGGCGTCGCGGCCCCGGTCGCCGTCTTCGACCGCTCGGGCGCCCCCACCAGCCGCGGCGCCACGTTCCGGCCGCTGCCACCCGCGGTCGTCGGGCGCGCCCTCGCCGCCGGGCGAGGTTGGGTCCGGGTCGGGGTCGGCGAACGCGAGTTTGCGGCGTACTTCCACGCCCGCCGCGACTCCATCCTGGTCGTCCCGTGGGTGCGTCCGCCGGCGGCCGAGGGCGCCCTCCAGATCGCCGCCCTCGCGCTGTGGGGCCTGTTCCCCCTCGCCGTGGTCGAGCGCCGGCGGCGCTGGCTCGCGTGGTGGGCGCAGCGCCGCACCTTCAGCGGTCGCATGCGCGTGCTCACGGTAGCGGCAGCAGTGCTGCCGGTGCTCCTGTTGGGCTGGCTCCTGCCGCAGCAGTGGGACCTGCAGCAGGGCAAGTCTCGCCTGGAGTTCGCCCGCGCCGTGAGCCAGCTGCTCGCCTCGCCGCGCTGGCAGGACGGCACCTCGTGGCTGATGCGCGAGCTCGACGGCGCGGTGGCCGTGTACCGGGCCGGGAGGCTCGTCTCGTCCACCCGGCCGGACCTGGCCGCTCTCGGCCGGATCCCGTGGATGCCGCCGCCGGAGGCGTACGTGCGCTCGGTCCGCGGCTGGCAGGAGCCGGTGGTGACGGTCTCCGGGGACGAGACCTCGGTGTACGCCCCGATCGGCGGCAACGAACCGGTGGTCGTCGGCGTGATCGGCCTGCGCCTGCAGGTGCTCGGCCGCAACCCCTCGCCCGGGGAGTGGTTCGTGGTCACCGGGGTGCTGGCGATGTTGCTCGCGTTGGTGACGGCGGAACGCCTCGGGCAGCGGCTCGGGCGCCCGTTGCGGCGCCTGGTCGCGGCGGCGCATCGGCTCGAGCGCGGGGAGCGGGTCGCGGGGCTGGACGCCTTCGGCGACGAGGACCAGGACGTCGGCGCCCTCGGCCGCGCGTTCTCGACGATGGCGCACGAGGTGCAGCGGCGTGAGGACGAGCTGCGGCGCAGCCGCAACTTCCTCGAGACGGTGCTGCAGACGCTCTCGGCCGCCGTCGTGGTCGGCGACGAGACCGGCGGCATCGGACTCGCCAACCCGGCGGCCGCGAGGTTGCTCGGCGAGGCGCGGTCGATCGCCGACTTCGCCGCGCGGTTCGCGCCCGAGCTCGGGCGAATGGTGGCCCGCTCCAAGGCGGGGGAGCGCGTCGAGGACACGGTGCACCCGATCGCGTCGCCGGAGGCGCTGTGGCGGGTCACCACGCTGCCGCTCCCCGGTGCGGGGGGCCGTGTCCTCGTGGTGATGGAGGATCTCTCCGAGCTGGCGCGGGCCGAGCGGCTGTCGTCGTTCGCCGAGCTGGCCCGGATCGCGGCCCATGAGGTGAAGAACCCGTTGACGCCGATCCGGCTCTGGGCCGAGGAGCTCAAGGTGGCGCTGGCGCAGGGCCCCGAGGCGGTGGCGGCGGTGGCGCAGGTGGCCGCGCCCCAGATCCTCGAGCGCGTCGAGCACCTGCGCGAGGTGGCGCAGGGCTTCTCCAACCTGGTTGCGCTCGAGCACTGGGAGGCGCAGCCGATCGCGCTCAAGGCGCTCGCGGGCGAGGTGGTCGCCGAGTACGGGGTGCTGCGGCAGCGCGGCGTGGCGGTGCGTCTCGAGGGCGACGACGCGGCCACGATCGTGGCCGACGCGCAGTGGGTGCGGCGCGCGCTGCGCCATCTGCTCGAGAACAGCGCCAGGGTGCTCACCGGCCGCGAGGGGGAGATCGTCGTCGGCGTTCACGCGCGCGGGCGCCAGGTCGTGCTCGCGGTGCGCGACAGCGGCGGCGGGGTGGCCCATGAGCTGCTCGGCCGCCTGTTCGAGCCCCACTTCTCGACCACGAGCGAGGGCAGCGGGCTCGGTCTCGCCGTTGTGCACCGGGTGGCCGTGCGCGCCGGCGGGCGCGTCGAGGCGCGCAACACTGACGGCGGCCTCGAGGTGCGGCTGGTGTTTCCGGCGCAGCCGTGAGGCTGCTAGCATGACGGGCGAGATGACCGGACGGCTCGCCCTGGCTTTGGCGTTGCTCGCCGCCGTCCCTGCGGCGGCCGCGCCGCCGACGGTGTTGACCCACCGGGTCTGGCTGCTCTCCGGCGTGCCGGAACCGGCCACGCTCACGGCGCTGCGGGCGGCCGGGGTCGACGCGCTGGTGCTTCCGGTCGGGCAGGTCGAGCTGAGCGAGCGCTCGTCGCGGTTGACGCTCACGCCGCTCTCCGATCTGCGGCCGCTCGCCGGCTGGCCGCTCACCGCCCTCGTCTGGGTCGAGGGGACGGGCGGCGCGAGCGGCGACAGCGGGGCGTTCGCGTCGCAGTTCGCACCGTTCCAGCGCGGGGTGCCGGGTGCGCCCGGGCTACTGCTCGCGGCGCGGCACTTCGGCCCCGGGGTGGCGGAGTTCGCCGCCGGTGTGGCGGCCGACCTTGGGCAGACCGTCGAACTCGCGGCGCCGGTGCAGGACCTCGCCCGCCACATGCCGGCCGGCGGATGGAACGGCGTCCGTCCGGTGGCGGTCGCCCTCGGCGACCCCGAGACGCTCGGGTTCCCGGCGGCGACGCTCCAGGACGACCTCGCGGCCGTTGGCACGCTCGATGCGGCCGGGGTGCCGTACCGCGTCGCGGTCGTCGTCGCACCGGGCGCGCAGCCCGCGCCGGGGCCCGCCGGCGCGTCGCTCGCGGTCCTCGCGAACGGCGAGAACGCCGTGTACGCACCGGGCGAGCGCGGGGACACGTTCCGGCTGCTCAAGCCGGTGATGTGGGGCGGCGTCTCGCTCGCCACGGGCCAGACCGTGACGGTGGAGACGATCGACACGGCCCGCTACAACCGCGATCTCGGCCTGCTGCTGCGGCCGGTGCGAGTGGCGTTGCAGGGTTGGGACACCGTGGGCCTGCCCGCTCCCGAGCCGGCGCTGGGGATGAGCCTCGAGGCGTTCCTCGAGTACCTTCACGGCGGTAGCCCGTACCCGGTGCCGCACGTCGAGGCGGAGTGGGCCGGGCCGGCGGCGCTGCGGATCGCTCTGGTGAACCCGAACGCGCAGGCGAGCGCGCTGTCGACGACCGGCAACTGGGTCGAGCTGCGGTTCGCCGGCACCGAGGTGCGCGACACGCAGCTCGGGCAGTTCTCAGGGATGGAGTTCGGCAAGCTGGGGGAGGACGGGGTCTGGCGCCGCACGGCGGCGCGCGGCGCCTCGGCGGTGCGCTTCTACCTCACGTTCGTTCCGCCGAGCTCCCGCGTCGGCGGCGCCTTGGTCACGTTCATCTCCCGCCCGCGTGCGCTGAGCGCGGCGTGGGGGATCCGACTGGGCGACGGCGGCGGCGTGTCGTCGCCGCCGGAGGCGCTGCCTCTGGTCACGACGCGGCCAGGGCGGTGAGGAGGTCGAACACCGCTTCCGCCCCGCCGACCCGCAAGCCGTCGGCGCACAGCCATGCGCTCACCGTGCCGCTACGGACGTTCAGGCCCCCACACGCGATCCCCCCGTGCTGAACCGCCGCAGAGACCGTCGTCGTGCCGTTGCGCGGCAGCAGTCGCAGCCCGGGGACCGAGCGGACGAGCGCGCGGACGCGTTCGTTCGTGACGGCGGCACGACACGTCACCGCGACGGTGGCGAGATGCCCGTGGAAGACGCCGGCGTCGATCACGGTCACCGTGGCCTCGAGACCAGGGAAGATCTCGGCGAGCTGCGCCTCGAGGCCGGCCGAACGGGTGTCGGGTGCGGGGGCGAGGTCGAACGCCAGCACCCCAGGGAGGTGGGTCGCCCTGGTCTTGGGGTTGCCGGAGAGGCGCGCCGCCCCTTGCGCCGCGAGCTCGTCGAGCGCCTCGGCGCCGAACCCGGCCGCCGGGCCGAGCAAGGTAAGGCACGCCGACCCGGGGGCGAGCGGCGCGAGCGCCACGAGCAGCTGGGCGGGCGCCGCGAGCGCCGGATCGGCCAGGTGGTACCACGGGGGGGAGGGCCGCACCGGCGGCACCGTGCCGGCGGTGACGCAGCGCGCCTCGGCCCCCGCCACCCCGGGCTGCGTGCCGTCCACGAGGTTGATGCGGGGGTGGGCGCGCAGCCAGGCGAGCAGCCGCTCGGCCATCGCCTCCGCGGCGGGCCGGGCCGTGACGACGATCGTGGTGCTGCGCTCGAGCTCGTCCAGATCGGTCAGCGGCGCCACGATCACGGGCTCGCCGGCGATCTCGACGATCAGGTGTTCGGGGTCGGCCCCGGTATGGAACAGGCGCGGCCGGACGCTCGTCCGGCCCCGTACGAGCCGGCCGAGGATCTCGCCGCCGAGCAACGAGGTCGGGTCAAGGATGGTCAGCATGCGGTTCGGGCGCCGTTTCGGGAGCGGCCGGCAGCGGCTCGGGGGCCGTCGCGAGCGGACGGCGGAGGCGGCGGAGAAGGCACTCGGCCGGCCCCGCCACCAGGTAGACGCTGAGGAGGAGCGCCATCGCGGGCAGCGGCGTGAAGGCGATCACCGCCACGACCAGGGCGATCACGAAGAACGCCGTGGCCGGCCAGCGCTGGCGGAGGTTGTACTCCTTGAACGAGCGGTACGGGATCGTGGACACCATGAGGACAGACACCAGAAAGACGAACCCCGACGCGACCACGGACGACGCCCGGCCGACGTGGATGCCGAGCTGGAGCGCCACGAGCACCATCAGCGTCAGCGCCCCCGCCCCGCCGGGGATCGGCAGGCCGGTGAAGAAGCGGCGATCACTGGCCCCCGCCTTGACGTTGAAGCGGGCCAGCCGCACCGAGCCGGCAACCAGGAACATGAACGCTGCGGCCCAACCCCAGCGGCCGACGTCCCGCAGGCCCCAGAGGTAGACGAGGATCGCAGGCGCGACGCCGAAGCTGACCACGTCGGCGAGCGAGTCGTACTCCTTGCCGAACTCCGACGTCGACTTCGTCAAGCGCGCGATGCGGCCGTCGAGGCCGTCGAGCAGCCCGGCGAGGATGATGAGCCAGCCGGCCCGTTCGAGATGATTGTGGATGGCGTAGAGCACCGCGGCGAAGCCGCAGAGCATGTTGCCCACGGTGAACAGCGACGGCAGCACGTAGATCCCGCGGCGCAGCGACTCGCGCGCCGGACGGCGGCCGGGGCGGCGGCGGGCTCGCGTGGCGGTCATGTCGGGTTCCCCTTTGCCAGACGGGCCACCGGGGTGACGCCAGCCCGGGTGACCGCGCCGGGAGCCACGACAACCGTCGCGGCGGCCGGGAGGAAGAGGTCCACCCGCGACCCGAACTTGATCAGACCGACGCGGCTCCCGCGCTCGACGCGCTGGCCCGGCGTCAGGTCGCACACGACCCGCCGAGCGAGCGAGCCGGCGATCTGCTTGTAGGCGACCGGCCCCAGCGCGCCGTCCAGCAGCACGAAGCTGTGCTCGTTGCGGTCGGAGGCCTTGTCGCGGAACGCCGGCAGGTGCGCGCCCGGCGTGTGGCCGGCCTCGCGCACCGTGCCGGCGATCGGCGCCCGGTTGACGTGGACGTTGGCGGGCGACATGAAGATCGAGACCTGTCGCTCGAGGCCGCGAGCCGCGAGCGCCGCCGGGGCGGCGCCCACCGAGAGCACCTTGCCGTCGGCCGGAGCCAGCACGACATCGGGCGCGGCGTCGGCGTGACGGGCGGGGTCGCGGAAGAACGCGACGCACGCCGCCATCGCAACCCAGCACACGATCGCCGCGGCCGGGTAGCCGAACGTCCAGGCAACGATCCCGGCCAGGGCCGGGACCAGCACGAAGGGGTAGCCTTCCGGTGCAAACGGCAACATCGCGGGTCTACGCGCCGTGGGTGCGGGCGCGCGCTTCCATCTGGTCCTTGAGCTGCAGCTTTTCCTTCTTGAGGCGCTTCTCCTCCTGCTCTTCCTCGCTGGTCAGCCAGCCCTTGCGGGCCAGCTCATCCAGCCGTTGCGCCCGCTTCTGATGTTCCTCGAGGAGCCGACGGTACTCGGGGTCCTGGTCCGCCATCTGCTGGCGCAACTGCTGCGTGGACGTCATGGACACCTCCGGGGATTGTCGGTCGTTGACTGCATCCAAAGGCATGCTAGCACACTAGAATCGCCCCGTGACCGAGCTGCGCTTCGCCTGCGACGCGATGCTCGGACGCCTCGCCGGCTGGCTGCGGTTGGCCGGTTTCGACGCGTCGTTCGACGCGTCGCTGGCCGGTCCCGCGCTTGCCGGGCGGGCGCGGGAGGAGGGGCGATGGCTGCTGACCTGCGACCGCCGCCTGGCGTCGCTGGCCGGCCCGCGCGTCGTGCTGCTGCACGGCGCCGGCGTGGAGGCGCAGATCCGCGAGCTGCGGCGACGCCTCTCGCTTACGGCGGCGCCGGAGCGGTTCCTCGCCCGGTGCTCGGTGTGCAACGGCGACCTGGCGCCGGCCGCGCGGGAGGCGGTGGCGGGCCTGGTTCCGCCGTACGTCGCCGTACACGCCGCCCGCTTCCTGCGCTGTGCCGGCTGCGGCCGGGTCTACTGGCCGGGCAGCCACGCCGCCGCGATCACCCGCCGGCTGCAGGCGCTGTTCGGCGGCCTCTAGGGGGCCGTGACGACGAGCGCCACCGCGGACCCGCCGCCGGCCAGGCCGGGGACCAGGGCGGCGCGCGGCCGCGCAGCGACGGCGCCGTACCCGGCGGCAGCGAGATGGGGGGGGCACTCCCAGGCGGGGCGCACGGCGCCGGCGACGGCCGCCGCTGCGAGCAACACCCGAGCCGCCCCCCCGGCGGCGCCGTCACCGAGACGGGAGGCGGCGGCCACGGCCGCCGGCCGGTGGCGGCCGAACACCGCGCCGAGCGCGTCGAGCTCCAGCGCGGCCAGGGCCGGCACGCCGTTGGCCGCACTCGCCACGAGGTCGATCTCGGACGGAGCGAGCCCGGCGCGCGCCAGCGCCCCGGCGCACGCCGTGATCAGAGCCGTGGCCTCGTCCGGGTAGCGATGGGGCGCGGCCGGCGCGGAGGCCGAGCCCCACCCCCGCACCACCGCCAGCGGCGCCGCTCCCGGGTCGGCCGCCATCACGAGGGCGATCGCCGCCTCGCCCAACACCATGCCGGGGCGGCCGGGGGCCGCCAGGGCGCGCAGCCTTTCGTACCCCTCGGCGTTGAGCCAGTCGGCCTCGTCCACGGCGCAGGCGACCACGGCGTCCGCCCGTCCCGTGGCGAGCGTGCGGGCCGCCTC
>JAKAFI010000265.1 GCA_021818005.1 Acidobacteriota bacterium
CGGCCACCTCGTCACCCACGCGCGCCACCCCGTGCAGCACCGCGAAGCGCTGGCGCTTCCTGGTCACGGTCACCTCGAGCAGGAGCTGGTCGCCGGGGACTACGGGGCGGCGGAACCGGCAGTTGTCGATGCCTGTGAAGTAGATCAGCTTGTCGCGGCGGTCGGGGACGTCGTGCAGCATCAGCACGCCGCCGGCCTGCGCCATCGACTCGACGATCAGCACGCCCGGCATCACCGGCACGTCGGGGAAGTGGCCGGTGAAGTGTGGCTCGTTGAACGTCACGTTCTTGAGCGCCAGGATGCGCTCGTCCTCGAGCTCGAGGACGCGGTCCACGAGCAGGAACGGGTAGCGGTGCGGCAGGACGTCGAGAATGCCCTGGATGTCGATCATGCCTTTCCCCCAAGTCCGCGCACCGCCTCCTCGAGTTGCTTGACGCGACGGCGGAGCTCGTCCAGCGTGAACAGGTTTGCGGTCGCGCGCAGCCACTGCTTGTGCGGCCGGCCCGGGAACCCCGAGACCATCGCCCCCGCAGGCGTATCCTCGGTGACCCCGGTCTTCGCCGTGACGATGACGCCGTCGCCGATCGTGATGTGGCCGACCGCGCCGCTCTGCCCCGCCATGACGACGTGGTGGCCGAGGCGGGTCGATCCCGAGATTCCCGATTGCGCCACCAGCAGCGAGTGTTCGCCCACCCGCACGTTGTGCGCGATCTGTACGAGGTTGTCCACCTTGGTGCCGCGGCCGACGCGGGTCTCGCCCAGCGCCGCGCGGTCGACACAGACGTTGGCGCCGAGCTCGACGTCATCCTCGATCACCGCGATCCCAACCTGTGGCACCTTGCGGTGGACGCCGCGCACGGTGGCGAAGCCGAAGCCGTCGGAGCCGATCACGACGCCCGCGTGGAGGATGCAGCGCGCGCCGACGCGGCAACGCGGCTCGATGACGACGTGCGGGTGCAGCACGGTGTCGGCGCCGACCTCGACGTCGTCGCCGAGCACGCAGCCCGCCCCGATGACGGCGTTCTCGCCGACGACCGCTCGCTCGCCCACGACCGCGTGCGCCGCGACCGACGCGCCGGCGCCGATCCGTGCCGACGCCGCGACGGCTGCGCTCGCGTGCACGCCCGCGGCGGGCCTGCTCTGCGGGTGCATCACCTCGAGCAGGCGCCCGAGCGCCGCGTACGGCTCCGCGCACACCAGCAGGTCGCGGCCGGGAAACGGTGCGGGGTCGGCGACGAGCAGCGCCCCCGCGGCGCTCTCCCGCGCCGAGGCCAGGTAGCGGCGGTTGTGGTAGAACGACAGGTGCTCGGCGCCCGCGTCCTCCAGCGTCCGGATCGCCTCGATGCGGCGGCCGGGATCGCCGACGACCGTGCCGCCGACCTGCGCGGCGAGCTCACCTAGCGTGAACGTCGGCATCGGACCTCGTCCTCACGCGCCGCGGCTCGCGCCGTCCCGAAAGGCTCGGGGCCGGCGCGGGCAGCGCGGCGTTACTTGGTGACCCGCGTGTTGAACCGCTTCAGCACCTCGTCCGTGATGTCGACCGAGTCGTCGGCGTAGACGAGCCCGGACTGGTACTTGTTGAAGATGAGCAGCAGTTTCTTCTCCTTGCCCAGCTCCTGGATGATCGGCATGATCTGCTTCTCCAGGCCGGAGAGCTCCTTCTGCTTGAGGTCCTCGAGCTGCTGCTGGGTATCGTCGTCGAAGCGGCGGAGGGCGATCTGCTTGTCCTCGATCTGCTTCTGCAGGTCGGCGATCTTGCTGTCGGTGAGCGTCGAGCGCTGCGCGTCGAGCTGCTTCTGCAGCGCGTCCATGTCGTCGGTCATCTTCTTGCGCTCGGCGACCTTGGCGTCCTGCGCCTTCTTCAGCCGCAGCATCGCCTCCTTGCCCGCCGCCGAGTCCTGCACGAGCTGGTTCACGTCGATCACGGCGACCGGGAGCTTCACTGCCTCCTGCGCCCGTGCCGGAACCGCCACGGCCGCAACCGCCGCCGCCGCCATCATCACCGCCGCGTATGCTTTCATCGTCCGCTCCTTTTCCCCAGCGTTCTCCTGCCCCGTCCAGGGTGCCGCATTCTACCATCGACCGCCGGGCGCTCCGGCGCTCGCGGGCCGGTTGCCGGACCCGGCGGGCTGCGCGACAATCGCCGTGCCGGGGAGGCACCATGAGACCGTTCGACGAGTTGGACGCGCGCGCCGTCACCGCGCTGCGGGTGTTGGCGGTGGACGAGGTGGAGCAGGCCCGCTCCGGTCACCCGGGAATGCCGCTCGGGGCCTCCCCGATGGCGTACGTGCTGTGGAGCCGGTTCCTCCGCCACGACCCGGCCGACCCGGCCTGGCCCGACCGTGACCGCTTCGTCCTCTCCGCCGGGCACGCGTCGGCGATGCTGTACGCGCTCCTGCACCTGTTCGGCTATGGCTTGCCGATGGCGGAGCTCAAGCGCTTCCGCCAGTGGGGCTCGCAGACGCCCGGGCACCCCGAGCACGGCCTCACGCCCGGCGTCGAGACCACGACCGGCCCCCTCGGCCAGGGACTCGCGACCGCGGTCGGCATGGCGCTCGCCGAGCGCCACCTGGCCGCCCGCTTCAACCGCGAGGGACTGCCGATCGTCGGCCACCGCACCTGGGTCATCGCCAGCGACGGCGACATGATGGAGGGGATCTCGCACGAGGCGGCGTCGCTCGCCGGCCACCTCCGACTCGGCCGCTTGACGGTGCTGTACGACGACAACCACGTCACGATCGAGGGCGGCACCGAGCTCGCGTTCTCCGAAAACGTGGAGGCGCGCTTCGCCGCGTACGGGTGGCGGACGTTCCACGTCGACGACGGCAACGACCTCGCCGCGATCGCCGCGGCGCTCGAGCTGGCCGCCGCCGGAGAGGACGCGCCAGCGCTGGTCCGCGTCCGCACCCACATCGGCTGGGCCAGCCCGAAGCAGGACAGCTCCAAGGCGCACGGCGAGCCGCTCGGACCGGAGGCGGCCGCGGCCACGCGGGCCGCGCTGGGGTGGACCGAGACCGAGCCGTTCACCGTCCCCGCGGAGATCGCCCGCCGCTACCGCGAGCTCGGCGAGCGCGGCGCCGCGTTGCGCGCCGACTGGCAGTCGCTGCTCGCCCGCTACCGCAGCGCCGAGCCGGCGGCCGCGGCCGAGTTCGAGCGGCGGCTCGCCGGCGAGCTGCCCGCCGGCTGGGACCGCGTCGTGCCGTCGTTCCCGCCGGGATCGCAGCTCGCCACCCGCCAGGCCTCGGGCAAGACGCTCAACGCGCTCGCCCCTGTCCTGCCGGAGCTGCTCGGCGGCGCCGGCGACCTGGCGCCATCGACCGACACCCTGCTCGCCGGCGAGCCGGCCGTCGCCGCCGGCGCGTACGGCGGCCGCAACCTGCACTTCGGCATCCGGGAGCACGCGATGGCGGCGTGCGCCAACGGCGCCGCGTTGCACGGCGGCGTGCGGCCGTTCGTGGCGACGTTCCTGGTGTTCTCCGACTACCTCCGTCCGGCACTCCGTCTCTCCGCCCTGATGAAGCTGCCGGTCACCTACGTGTTCACGCACGACTCGATCGGCCTCGGGGAGGACGGCCCGACGCACCAGCCGGTCGAGCACATGGTCGCGCTGCGCATCATCCCCGGGCTCGTTGCCCTGCGCCCCGGCGACGGCAACGAGACGGCGGCCGCGTGGGCCGTGGCGATCGAGCGTCGCGATGGGCCCACCGCGCTGGTGCTCACGCGGCAGAAGCTCCCCGTCCTCCCGCCGCCTCCCGCCGGCGCCGTGGCGCGCGGCGCCTACGTTCGCGCCGAGGCCGGCGACGGAGCGCCAGAGGTGGTGTTGATCGCGACCGGCTCCGAGGTCTCGCTGGCGCTCGCGGCGCGCGCCGAGCTGGAGGCGGGCGGGGTCCCGACGCGCGTGGTCTCGGCGCCGTCGCTGGAGCTGCTCGGGCGGCAGAGCGCGGCCTACCAGAGGGAGGTGCTCGGCCCGCGGCACGCGCTGCGCGTCGCGATCGAGGCCGGCCGCGGCCAGGGTTGGCACCGTTGGGTCGGCGACGGCGAGATCATCAGCATGAACCGCTTCGGCGCCTCGGCCCCGGGGCCCGAGGTCATGGCGCACCTGGGCTACAGCGTCCCGGCCGTGGTCGCGCGCGTCCGCACCGCCCTCGCCGCGCGCCGGCGCGGGGCGATGGACGCTACGGTCCCGGTCGCGCTGCGCCCGGCCGTGGAGGCGGCCCGCGCCCGCCTGCACGCGGCGCTCGCGGTCGACCGCCTGCTCGCGCGGGACAGCGCGCTGTGGGGCGAGAACGCAGCCGCGGTCGCCGCCCGCCGTCTCGGCTGGCTCGACCTCCCCGATCGCTCGCGCCGCGACCTCCCCGCCCTCGAGCGTCTCGCCGCGGCGCTTGCGCTCGACGGCGCGCGCACGCTCGTCCTGATCGGCATGGGCGGGTCGAGCCTGGCGCCCGAGGTGCTGCGCGCGACGTTCGGCCCCGCCGCCGGCCGCGAGCTGGTGGCGCTCGACACCACCGATCCAGACCGCGTCGCCGACACCCTCGCCCCGCTCGACCCGGCGCAGCTCGCCGTGGTCGCAATCAGCAAGTCGGGCGCGACCGCCGAGACCTCGGCGCTGC
>JAKAFI010000266.1 GCA_021818005.1 Acidobacteriota bacterium
CTGCGCGACGATCGTGGCGCCGGCGTCGCGGAAGACGCCGTTGCCGGCCACGTGATCGAGGTGGTAGTGGGTGTCGACGACGAAGCGGATCGGCAGTTTCGTGCGCTCGCGGATCGCCGCGAGCAGTTGCTGGGCCGCGGCGCTCGCCTGGAACGTGTCGACGACCGCGACGCCGTCGTCGCCGATGACGAAGCCGGCGTTGCTCCCGGCCCCGCTGCCGGGGACGCAGATCGCGGCGAAGACGCCGGGGCCAACCTCGTGCACGGTGAAGAACGGCTTCGGCTCGGCGGCGGACAGGACGCTCGCCAGCGTCAGGCAGGACGCGAAGGCGAGGACGAGTGGCGGCAGGCGGCGGGTTCGCATGCGCCGATCTTAGAACAAAAAAACGGGGTCAGGTCTTTAGCGTTAGCATCTGGTCGTGCTGACGCTCCGGGCCTTGAGCTCCCGCCTCTCCCGTTCCTTTGCTCGGATGATGCCGCTGACGGTGACGTAGTGCAGCCCAACGTGGTGGCCGATCTCGCGCTGGGTGAACCGCCCCTGGACGTAGGCCTGGTAGATTGCCTCGTCCCTCGCGACACGGTTCTTGATCAGGTCGGGCGGCAGGTAGGATGCAAGCTCCGGTCGATCCGGCCGCCGCTGCCACCTCGGGTATTCGCCGACCGCCTCCTTCTCTCCCAGTAGCTTCCTCAACCGCTCGCCGAAAGGCTCCGATCCGATCCACAGGCCGGCCCGTTCCACCGGTTTCCCCTTCTCACGAATTCCCTCGGCCACGAACCGCTGGTATTCCTCCCGGGCCGCCCTTCGACCGGTTCCGAACCTTGCCAGGACGCAGTCGACAGTCAGCAAGGCCGGACCCGCCTCCAACCCGGCCGTGGCGCGGTAGCTGCTCCATGGCCACTCCTCCGGCGATGCCAATCGCATTCCCTTGGAGCGAACCGGGTTCAGAACAACGTACCGGCAGACCTCCAGCAGGTGGCTCTCCTTCTCCACGAGCAGTGACTTGAAGCGCCCCTGGAGGAGGTGCCCCACGCGCCGATGGCGCCTGTTGAATGCCTGCGTGTATTCGCCGTTGAGCTGCCGCATTCCCCGCGAGAGGTTCGGCTCCGGCGTCTCTACCAGCAGGTGGTAGTGGTTGCCCATCAGGCAGTAGGCATGCACCACCCACCCCCACCGCACCACTGTGCGGCCAAGGACCACAAGAAAGCGGCGCCGGTCGTCGTCGTCCCGGAAGATCGCCGCCCGCTCGTTCCCCCGCGAGGTCACGTGGTAGACGGCCCCTGGGAACTCGATTCGCAGCGGTCGCGCCACGGATCACCTCCAGCACAAGGCCTCGGCCTCGCTCGAACTGAAAACCCGAACCAGTCGCTGATGGTCGTGACGGTGAATTTTATTTTAACACTGAAGATTTGACCCCCTGTGCACTAACACTAAAGATCTGACCCCCGGTGCTGACGACCGCAACGCCACGAGGCGCCGGCGCGCGGCATCGTCCGCCACTCTGGTCCCAGACGTCCTGCAAACGCTAGGATTGACCCGGAGACACGACCGATGACCCTGCCCGAGAGAATCGTGACTGTTGCCATCGCTGCGTTGTTGATCGGCTCGCCACACTGGGCCGCGTCCGCGCAGGAGCGTGAGAACCAGGCGGCGGGCGCGCTGCACCGGCTGTTCGCGAGCGAGTGGCAGCGCGAGATGCGCGAGGACCCGCTCGAGGCCTCCGCGGACGGGTTCCACGAGTTTGACGGTCTGTGGCCGGACCTCAGCCCGGCCGCCCTGGCGCGTGAGCACGCCGAGGACCAACAGGCCCTCCAAGACCTGGCCGCCATCGACCGCAGCCGGCTCACGGGCGAGGACCGGATCAGCTACGACCTGTTCCGCTACCGCACCGAGCTGCGGCTGCAGGGCTACGACCTCAAGACGTACCTGATGCCCTTGGACCAGCTCGGCGGCATCCAGACGCTGGCGTCGCTCACCCGCTCGCTGCGCTTCGCGAACGCCGCCGACTACCAGCACTACGTCGAGCGGCTGGAGACGTTCGCGCCGTTCATGGACGGGACGATCGCGCTGTTGCGGCAGGGCGTCGCGGACGGCCTCACGCGGCCGCGCGTCGTGATGGAGCGGATCCCGCACCAGATCGCCGCCAACGTCGTGGACAAGCCGGAGGAGAGCCCGTTCTACGCGCCGTTCAAGCAGATGCCCGAGATCATCCCGGCCGCTCGGCAGGCGCAGCTACGCGAGAGCGCCCGCGCCGCGATCGCGAACGTGGTGACCCCGGCGTACCGGCGCTTGGAGCAGTACTTCGATCGGGACTATCTGCCCCACTGCCGGACGACGATCGCCGCTGACGCGCTGCCCGACGGCAAGGCCTACTATGCGTATCAGGTCCGCAAGTACACGACAACCGACCTGACACCGGAGCAGATCCACGACATCGGCCTGCGCAAGGTCGCCGAGATCCACGCGGCGATGGAGCGGGTGATCAAGGAGACCGGCTTCAAGGGCGGCTACCCGGAGTTCCTCCACTTCCTGCGCACCGACCCGCGCTTCTACTACAAGGACCCGCAGGACCTACTCGAGGCCTACCGGGCGCAGGCCAAGCAGGTGGACCCGCTGCTGGTGCAGTACTTTCCCGTTCGGCTGCTGCCGCGGGTCACCTACGGCGTCCGCCCGATCCCGGCGGCGCTCGCGCCCGACACCTACCCCGCCTACTCCGTGCCGCCCGCCGGCGACGGCAGCGTCGCGGGGTACGTCGACGTCAACCTCTACAAGCCCGAGAGCCGCCCGAAGTACGACATCCCGGTGCTGACCTGCCACGAGGGCCGGCCCGGCCACCAGCTGCAGATGGCGATCGCCATGGAGCTCAGAGGACTGCCGGAGTTCCGCCGCTTCGACTACTACAGCTCGTACGGCGAGGGCTGGGGACTGTACACCGAGACGCTGTGCAAGGAGATGGGGCTCTACCCCGACCCGTACTCCGAGTTCGGCTACCTGGACTGGCAGATGTGGCGCGCGGTCCGGCTCGTGGTGGACACCGGGATCCACTCCCAGGGTTGGAGCCGTGCGCGGGCCGTCGCCTACTTCGAGGACAACACCGCGCTCTCCCTGCAGAACATCAACACCGAGGTGGACCGCTACATCGCCTGGCCCGGGCAATCGCTGTCGTACATGATCGGCGAGATCGAAATCGAGAAGCTGCGCCGGCAGGCGGAGCGCGAGCTGGAGCCGAACTTCGACCTCAAGGAGTTCCACGCCGCCGTCCTCGAACACGGGGCGCTGCCGCTCACCGAACTCAAGAGCGTCGTCGAGGAGTGGATCGCGGACGCGCGCCGCGCGGCGACGGCAGCGAATAGCTGAGGCCCGGCGAGTCCTCCGGCCTCGCGCAGACGACGGCTCGAGGAGACGCGGCGGTCACTTGACGACCGGCGGGTGGAGCCGGGCGCCGATCCGGAGCAGTACCACGAGCATGCCGAGCGTCATCGCCGAATCGACTCCGAGACCCACCGTCCCCGCCCGGTCCCATCCGGGCCCGAGAACCCGGGGACCGCCTTGACGGACCGTCGCACCGCGCTATCCTCAGGCCAGCAGCTAACGGGATTCGGATCCCGAGGGGGAGACCAATGAGCGCGGATCGGTATCGGCGGGCGGTCGGTTGGGCAGCGGCGCGGACACGGCTGCGCGGCTCATCTCGGGTCGGTCTGGCGATCGTCGCGGCCCTGGCGTTCGCGTCCACCGGCGAAGCACGGGTCTACTGGGCGAACTTCAACAACGCGAGCGGGAGCACGATCGGCGTCGCCAACCTGGACGGCAGCGGCGCCAACCCGTCTCTCGTCACCGGGGCGGCCGGCCCGTGCGGCGTCGCGGTCGACGGGTTCTACGTGTACTGGGCCAACTTTCTCGGCGCTTCGATCGGGCGTGCCGGCAAGGACGGCTCCAACCCGGTCCAGTCGTTCATCTCGACCGGGACGGCGCCGTGCGGCGTCGCGGTCAGCGGCCAGTTCGTCTACTGGGCCGACACCGGCTTCGGCGCGGGAACGAACATCGGCCGCGCCAACCTTGGCGGCGGCAACGCCGACGACGCCTTCATCACCGGGGGAAGCGGGCCGTGTGGCGTCGCCGTGGACGGGCAGCACATCTACTGGGCGAACAACGCGGCGGGTACGATCGGTCGCGCCAACCTCGACGGGACGGACGTCGACCAGGCGTTCATCGCCAGCGCCGGCGCCACGCCGTGCGGCGTTGCCGTCGACGGTAACTACATCTACTGGGCCAACAGCTTCGGCGGAACAACGGTCGGGCGTGCGAACCTCGACGGGAGTAACGTCATATCGAACTTCATCTCCGGCCTCTCGTCCCCCGGCGGGGTCGCCGTCGGAGGGGGTTTCATCTACTGGGGCGAGGTCGCGAGCGGGGCCGTCGGCCGCGCCAACCTGGACGGCAGCAACGTCAACACCAGTTTCATCGCGACGAGCTCGATCCCGCTCGGCGTGGCGCTGGACCCTCCGGCGTCGGAGATCCCCGCCCTCTCGACGTTGGGCTTGGGGCTCTTCGCGATCGCGCTGTTCGCCGCGGCGCTCCTCACGCTCGCCTGCCGGCGACGCCA
>JAKAFI010000267.1 GCA_021818005.1 Acidobacteriota bacterium
ACACGTCCGCGATCCCGGTGGCGGCGCTGCTCGACACCCTCGACTTCCTCGCCGACGACATCAAGGACGAGAAGGGGGTGCGGGTCGAATTTCCGGTCGACAAGCCGGGTCGAGAGTTCGTCTTCTTTCCGGCGGTGAGCGACTACCTGCTCGAAGCGGAGACGCTCAAGGGGATCGCGCTCACCTTCCACGCCGCCGGCGAGGCCGACCGCTGGACGATCGGCACCGGGTACTACGACGGGATCAACTACGGCCTCTTTTACTCCGACTGGTGCGCGGAGCGGATCATCGACAAGGAGATCGCCGAGACTCGTCGGCTCGACGGCCGCAAGATCCTGATCGGCGAGTGCGGTCACGCCTCGCGCAGCGCCAAGCTGTTCGTCCCCTCGTTCGGCGGCGGCAAGGGCGCGCTCCCGGTCGTCAACATCATGGAGGTCACGCTGGACATGCTGCGGCGCGGCAAGCTCAAGCTCGACCCCAACGTGATCACCGAGCGCGTCACCTACCACGACCCCTGCAACATCGCCCGCACCGGGTGGATCGTGGACCAGCCGCGCGAGATCCTGCGCTCGTTCTGCAAGGACTACGTGGACATGGAGCCGAAGGGGGAGAAGAACTACTGCTGCGGCGGTGGCGGCGGCACCGTGTCGGTCGACGAGATCCGCCCGTACCGCACCGGCGTGACCGGCAAGCTCAAGGCCGAGCAGATCCGCCGCACCGGCGCCACGATCGTCGTGGCGCCGTGCGCCAACTGCAAGAAGCAACTGCGTGAGGTGTGCGAGGACCACCACCTCGAGGGGGTGCAGGTGGTGGGGTTGCACGACCTCCTGTACAAGGCGCTGATCCTCGGCGACGGGGAGGGGCGATGAACGCCTGGCTGGGGCTGGCGCGCGGGCCGTTCCTCTACCTCGCGTTCAGCGTGCTCGCGGTCGGCGCCGTGCGCCAGTGGGCCCTCGCGATCGGCGAGCTGGTCCGTGCCCACCGCCTGGCCGGAGATCAGAAGATCCCGTGGCGTTGGATGTTCCGCAAAAGCTTGGGGTGGATCGTCCCGGTCAACGCGCTGGCCGGAACGCGCATCCCGTACACGGTCGCTTCGGCAGCGTTCCACATCGGAATGCTGGCGGTGCCGCTGTTCCTCGCCGGCCACGTGGCGCTGATCAGGCAGGGGATCGGCATCGCCTGGCCGACGCTGCCGGCGGGCGCCGCTGACACCCTCACGATGGCGGCGCTGGTCGGCCTGGCGGTACTGCTCCTGTACCGTCTCATCGATCGCGCCGCGCGCTTCCTCAGCGGGCCGCAGGACTACCTCCTCCTCGTCCTGTGCATCGCGGCGTTCCTGAGCGGCTACCTGGTCGCCCACCCCGAAGCCAACCCGCTGCCGTTCGGCGTGATCTACCTCGCTCATCTCCTGAGCGCGGAGCTGATCCTGGTCCTCATCCCGTTCAGCAAGCTGGCCCACGCGCTCCTGTTCGCCTCCACCCGCATCGTCTGGGAGCTGGGTTGGCACTTCGTTCCCGGCGGCGGCGAGAGGGTGCGTGCCGCGCTGGGGAAAGCAGGTGAGCCGCTATGATCGAGCATCCCTGCATCCTCACCGACGTGACCAAGTGCATCGGCTGCGAGCAGTGCGTCGCCGCCTGCAAAAAGATCAACCACCTGCCCCCAGAGGGGCCGCCGCCGCGCCCCGGCTCCACCCCGGACGGCCTCTCGGCGGACCGCTGGACGACGGTGGTGCGCCGGCCGCACAACCACTTCGTCCGCAAGCAGTGCCGCCACTGCTCGCAGCCGGCGTGCGTCTCGGTGTGCCCGGTGGGAGCGATGCAGAAGACCCCCGAGGGGCCGGTGATCTACGACAAGGCGAAGTGCCTCGGTTGCCGCTACTGCATGATGGCGTGCCCGTACGGGGTGCCGCACTACGAGTGGGGGTCGGCCAACCCCTCGGTGCGCAAGTGCATCCTCTGCTACCCGTCGCTCAAGGCGGGGACGATCGACCGGCCGGCGTGCGTGCACGCGTGCCCGACCGAGGCCACGATCTTCGGCCGTCGCGAGGAGATGGTGGCCGAGGCCCGCCGTCGGCTGCGCGCCGAACCGGCGAAGTACGTGCAGCGGATCTGGGGGGAGAAGCAGGTCGGCGGCACGTCGGTGCTCTACATCTCCGACATCCCGCTCGACTTCCTCGCCTGGAACGACGGCCGCGAGCTTTCCGACAAGCCGCTCCCGCCGCTGACCTGGGGGACGCTGAAGCAGGTTCCGTTCGAGTTCGTCGGCATGGGCGTCCTCATGGGCTCGCTCTACTGGATCATCGAACGGCGGCGCAGGCGCATGGAGGAGAACGCCGCCGGCGCGGGGGAGGAGCGCCATGGAGAATAGGCGCCTGTTCGTCTTCAAGGGCGTGATGTGGGTCCTCGCCGGCCTGGCCGCCGCGGTGGCGATCGTGCGCTTCACCCTCGGGCTCGGCGTTTCCACCGCCCTGTCGGACACCACGCCGTGGGGGCTGTGGATCGGATTCGACGTCATGGGCGGCGTGGCGCTCGCCGCCGGTGGGTTCGTCATGGCCGCGGTGGTGCACATCTTCCACCGTGAGCGCTACCACGCCGCGGCGCGTCCCGCGATCCTGACCGCGTTCATCGGCTACGGCGCAGTCGCCGTCGGCCTTCTGTTCGACCTCGGGCTGCCGTGGAACATCTGGCACGCCACGATCTACTGGAACATCCACTCCGCGCTGTTCGAGGTGGCGTGGTGCGTCATGCTCTACCTCACCGTCCTGGCGTTGGAGGTGACGCCGACGCTGCTCGAGCGCACGAAGTTCCAGAAGACCTACCGCTTCTTCGTGAAGCTCGCCTTACCGATCATGATCCTCGGGATCATGCTCTCGACGCTGCACCAGTCGTCGCTCGGGACGCTGCTCCTGATCATGCCTTTCCGGGTCCATCCGCTGTGGTACACGCACCTGTTGCCGGAGCTGTTCTTCGTGTCCGCGATCTGCCTCGGGATCGTGATGGTGATGGTCGAGTCGACCGTCACGAGCTGGTTGTACCGGCGCGAGCCGGAAATGGAGATGCTCGCCGGCCTGGCGCGCCTGGCGAGCGTCGCCCTGGCGCTCTACTTCGTCCTCCGGGTCGGCGACCTGGCGCGGCAGGGGAAGCTCGGCCTGATGTTCGACGGCAGCTCGCTGGCCAACCTGTTCCTCGTCGAGATGCTGCTCTCGACCGTGATCCCGATGGTGGCGTTCGCGTGCCCGGCGGTGCGGCGGTCGTTCCGCGGCCTCTGGTTCCTCGCGTGTTGCTCGGTGCTCGGGTTCGTCCTCAACCGCATCAACGCGTCGGGGCTGAGCCAGGTGTGGGCCACGAGGTACGTGTACTTCCCGGCATGGACCGAGTTCGCGATCAGCCTCGGCATCGTGGCCGCATGTGTCCTCGTGTTCTTCTTCATCCAGGAGCGGTTCCCGGTCGATCCGCACGGGCTCGCCCAGGTGGAGGCCGAGCGCGAGAAGCTTGCGGCGGCGCCGCCGGCGTTCGCCCCCTTCGACCAGGTGTGGCTGGGCGAGGGGTGGCGCAAGGCGACGAAGGTGTACTCGTTCGTTTTCGTGCTGGCGCTCGCGCTCGGCCTCACCGCGGCGCCCAAGGCGGAGCCGACGCTCGACGTTCGCGCCGTGCGGGCGGTGGGCGCGACTGTCCTGCGGGTCGGGCCGGGCCCGCGCTACGTCTACTTCGACCACAAGCGGCACCAAGACGAGGCGGGCGGCGCCAAGAGCTGCGCCACCTGCCACCACCTGCACCAGAGGGGCGACATGGGGACGCCGTGCGTGGTCTGCCACGGGAACATCTTCCTCCCCACCTCGATCTTCGACCACGAGGCGCACGTCGCCGCGCTGCACGGCAACGCTTCGTGCGCCCAGTGTCACGGCAAGGGCGAGCCGATCCGGGTGACGCCCGTGAAGAAGTGCTCGGAGTGCCACGACAAGGACCTGATGGCGGCCAACCCGATCGTCAAGACGTTCGACTCGCGCTGGGCCCCGTCGTACAAAGACGCGATGCACAAGATGTGCATCCCCTGTCACCAGGAGAAGGCGAAGGACGCGAAGCTGAAGCTGCCGAACCTCGGGCGCTGCGGCGCCTGTCACGACAGCGGCACGCAGTCGGAGAAGGCCTACACGGCCGAGTTCCCCGAGAAAGCGACCGCCGGCGGGGTATGAGGCCCGCCGGGCGGCTCCGCTCGGTGCGGTATGGTGGACCGATGCCAGTCAATCTCCGGGGTCATGGAGGTGGTGCGGTGGCGTGGCGATCGACGGCGCTGGCTCTCGGCGTTGCCCTCCTCGCGGCCGGGTGCACCGTGACGCGACCGGGCACGCTCTTGCCGCTGCCGACCGGTGTCGCGATCCCGGTCACCGTCACGGTCACGGAGGACGCGGCCACGATCCGCGGCGTCGACCCCGCGACCGGCGAGCGGCTGGACGGTGTGCTCGCGGCCGAGCGCCCGCCGCGGCCGCCGGGAGGGCTGGCGCCGATCCCACCCGCCGCCCCGCCGATCGGCGTGGCGCCGGCCGCGGCGGGCCCGGTCGTGATCTTC
>JAKAFI010000268.1 GCA_021818005.1 Acidobacteriota bacterium
CGAGGTGCTGTTCGCCCAGCTGGCGGCGTTCGGGGCCCCGTCCGCCAGCGTCCCCGCCGGCGCGCGCGTCGACGAGATCGCCGGCCCGCTCGCCGAGTACGACGGCGCCTACGAGGTGTGGCCGACCTCGTTTCACTTCACCGGCGAGCCCGCCGCCCGGCCGGTGCGCGAGCGGCGAGCCGGCGAGTTCACCGTTGCCACGCAGAACCTCTACCAGCTGTTCGACGACGTCGCCGACGGCGGCGAGAAGGTCGTCAGCCCCGACGAGTACGCGCGCCGCCTCGCCAAGCACTCGCTGCTGATCCGCGATGTGCTGCGCGCCCCCGACGTCCTCGCGGTGCAGGAGGCCGAAAGTCTGAAGGTCCTGGAGGATCTGGCGGCGCGGCTGCACGACGACGACCCGCAGCTTTCGTACACCGCGTACCTCCTTCCCGGCAACGACCCGTCGGGTATCGACGTCGGCGTGCTCGCCCGCAACACCGTGACGGTCGCGGAGGTCGCTCAGGCCGGCAAGGACGAGACGTTCGTCTACGGCGGCTCGACATACCTGACCCACGACCGGCCGCCGCTCGTGGTGCGGGCGGAGTTCAGCGGCGGCCAGGCGCCGTTCCCGTTTACCCTGGTCGCCGTGCACATGCGCTCGCTCTCCGGGATCGACGGCGACAACGGCGGCTTCGTGCGCGCCAAGCGCGCCGAGCAGGCGCGCTCGCTGGCGCGCCTGGTGCAGTCGCTGCAGGCCGGCGACCCAGCGGCACACGTGGTCGTGGCCGGCGACTTCAACGCGTTCGAGTTCACCGACGGCTGGGTGGACGTGCTCGGCCAGGTCACCGGCACGCCGGACCCGCTCGGGGCGATGATCCCGGCGTCGCCTCTGGTGGCGCCGCCGCTGACCGACTGGACCCGGTCGCTCCCCGCCGGCGAGCGCTACTCGTTCGTCGAGAGCGGCAACGCGCAGGCGCTCGACCACATCCTGACCTCGCAGGCCCTCGCGGGCCACGTCAGCGGCGCCGAGTACGCGCGCGCCAACGCCGACGCGCCCGCCGCCCTCGCGGCCGAGGCCGCCACGCCGCTGCGCGCGGCCGATCACGACGGCATGGCGCTCTTCGTCTCGACCGCCCCTCTCCACCGTCCCCGCCGGTTGATCCACGGCGCGCGCTGAGCCCCGAGCCGTCTCGCGTCTTCCCTCTCCCGTCTTCCGTCTTCCCTCTTCTCGCCCAGCCGGCCCCTGCCTTCCGGGCCTCCCGGACCGGCGTTCGCCGCAGAACCCTCATCGCCATCCCAGGCTGGAGGCGGGCCGCCGCGATGCGCTACCCTTGGAGCATGACGTACGACCGTGACGCCGCCTGGACGCTGCTCTGCGAGTGGACCGCCAACGCCAACCTGCGCAAGCACGCGCTCGCCGTCGAGGCCGCGATGCGCGCCCACGCCCGCCGCCTTGGCGCCGACGAGGAGGCGTACGCCGCCGTCGGCCTGCTCCACGACTTCGACTACGAGAGGAACCCGACCGCCGAGACGCACATCCTCGCCGGCGCCAAGGTGCTGCGCGAGCAGGGGTGGCCGGAGGCGTGGGTGCGCGCGATCGAGGGGCACGCCGACTACACCGGCATCCCGCGCGACAGCGAGATGGCGCGCTGCCTGTTCGCCGTCGACGAGCTGACCGGCTTCCTCACCGCCGCGACGCTGGTGCGCCCCGACAAGACGATCGCCAACGTGCCCGTGGAGTCGGTCCTCAAAAGGATGAAGGACAAGGCGTTCGCGCGCTCCGTCAACCGCGACGACATCAGGCGCGGCGCCGCGGAGATCGGCATGGAGCTGCCGGCGCACATCGCGTTCGTGCGCGACGCCATGACGGGGATCGCCGCCGAGCTGGGGCTGGCCGGTGCGCCGTAGCCTCGCCGCCGTGCTCGCCGTCGCGCTGGCCGGCGCCGTCGTGCTCGGCGCCTGCGGCCGTCTGGCGGTGCCGGTGCGGCTCGCCGGCCTGCACCGCGCCCGCGTCTGGACCGGCGAGCGCGCGGCGCGCATGGCGGCCGAGCTGCACGGCGCCGCGGTGGCGCCGCGCGACACCACGGTCGCCGAGTACGGCCGCCCGGGCCAGCTGCGCATGTGGGTCTCGCGCTACCCGGACGAGGTCCACGCGATGGAGGCGTTCGCGCGCATGTTCGAGCGGTTGCGCAGCGGCCGCACGCCGTACTCCGTCCCGCGGCAGCTGCAGCAGCTCCCCGGCCGCTGGTTCACCGTAGGACCGGACGGCCACAACCTGCTGTGGACGAGCGGCGCCGCCGTCTACTGGCTGCAGGGCGAGCCGGACGCCATCCTGCGCGCCGCCGAGGAGCTGCCGCCGCCGACCCGCGGCCAGCTCGTCTGAGCCCGGCGACCCGCTACCTCGTCGCCCCACCGGCCGCGCCCAGCACCTCGTCCACGAGGATGCGCGGCAGCAGGCCGGGGCGCAGCTGCGGGCGCAACGACCTGGCTTCGGCGAGCGCGGGCACGCGGTCGCCCACCGCCAGCATCGCCTTGACGTGCAGCGCCATCGCGAGATCGAGCGTCTGCCGGTCGGCGAAGCTGACATCCGCCGCCGGGCGCAGCAGCGCCACAGTCTGGCCGAGCAACGCCGCCGCGTCGCTCGCACGCCCGAGGCCGAGCAACGCCGCCCCACGGGCGACGCGGTACTCGAGCGCCGCCTCCGGGTTGATCCTCTCACCCTCGACCATCGAGTCGGGGTCGCCGGGCGCGGTCCGCCCGAGCCGCCAGCGCGCCAGGCAGGCGAGCGCCGCGCCCTCCGGCACGAACTGCGAGGATCCGACGCGGGTGTCAGACGCCTGCAGCTCGTCCCACCACAGCCGGGCGCGTACCCCGCCTGCTGCCGCCAGCTGATCCGCCGTCTCCCGGTCGGTCGTCATGAGGCCAAGCGCCACGATCGCCTTGCGGTACCCGGCCTCGTCGCGCTCCTCGGCACACAGGCGCAGCAGGAGCTGCGCCGCGTCGTAGCGCCGCGTCGACCGGGTGCTGTCGACCAGCTCCTGGGCCGACCGCCGGGCCCTCGTGAGGTCGCCGCCGATCGCCTCGAGGTTGGCGAGCCAGTACGTCGCGTCGGCGGCGCCCCCGCCCGCCCGGGCGTCTTCGAGCAGCCGCACCGCCCCCGCGGGGTCCCCGGCGCGGGCCAGGGCGCGGGCCGCCTCCGTGGCGGCCACCACCCGGTAGGGGCGCTCGGCGAACAGCGCTCCCGTCGAGGCGCGCAGACGCGCGAGCATCTCGCGCACGCCCGCCGGCGTGAACGGCTGGCCGTACGCGGAAAACCAGTAGAGCTGGGCGAGGAACCCGGTCCTCATCGCGCGCAGGTCGCGCCCCTGGTTGGGCCCGGGCGTCGGGTTGCCAAATCGGTCGACATTGACGGTCGTTCCGGGGTAGCGGAGCACCGTGTCCCCGTTGCCAGCGATCTCGAGCTCGCCGTGCTCGACGCCCTCGAGGTCGAGCAGGGTGTACCACGCCAGCTCGAAACCGGGCTCGAGCGGTGGCGTGAAACCGCGGCTGAGATCGATGAAGCGGTCCACCGGCAGCCCTCGCGGCTCGGGGCGGCGGACCACCAGCTCGCCGACGACGGGGTACATCCCCAGACGGTTGTTGACCCCCTCGAAGCGCAGCCGCGCCGGCGTCGCGCCGGGCACCTGGGCGATGTCCCAGATCCACCCGGGGTGGTAGAGGATCGGCTCCCAAACGCCGGTGCGCGGCCAGAAGACGGTGAGGACGGTGGGGTAGAACCCCCGCTGGCGGTCGTTGACGAGCAGCGCCGGCGCGCCCCCTCGACCGATGTCGACCACCTTTGGGATCGGCTGGAACGCCTTCGGGTACTCAAACGGCCACAACGGCATCATCTCCTCAGGGTGTACGCGCGTCACGATGCCGCCGCGCCGGTCGAGGACGAGCACCTCGGAGAGCTGGGTTGCGGTCGTGCGGGCGGTCGTCCCCGTCCACGCGGTGACGATCGTCTCGGAGCGGCCGTCACCGAGGAGGTCGGACGACTCGACGTGCCGCACCGGCCACTCGAGCGTGCGCCGCCAGATCACGTCGCCGCGCGCGTCGAGACCGCGGACCTCCTCACCGCTCGCCTCGACCGTGACCGCCGCCGGGTGCCGCCAGGCGCGCACGGCGCGCGGGCCGACAACCGCCGCCACGGCCGCGGCGCCGAGGACGGCCGCGACCACGAGCGCCGCACGCCGCCGCACCCGCGGCGAGGTCAGGCCGGCGCGCCCGTGCAGCGCCCGCCGCGCCGCGCCCGCATCGGGCCAGCGATCCTCGGGACGCTTCTCGACCAGTCGCATGACGAAGCGCGCCAGCCAGCGCGGGCACTCCGGCCGCAGTCCGCGGGGGTCGCGAACCGGCACCGCCAGGTGCTGCGTCGCCACCTCGAACTGCGACTTCCCCGCAAACGGCAACCCGCCGGTCAGGAGCTGGAACAGCGTGATCCCGAGTTCGTACAGGTCCGTCGCCGGCTGCGGCGTCTCGCCGCGGATCTGTTCCGGGCTCATGAACGCCGGCGTCCCGACCGTCGTGTTGGTCCTGGTC
>JAKAFI010000018.1 GCA_021818005.1 Acidobacteriota bacterium
GGATCCGTGCCCGCGCGCGTCGCCGGTTGTTTCGGCGAGCGGCGCGGGCGAGCGCGCGCCGCCCGGCGGCGCGTATGGAGGGCGTCACCGTGAGCGAGCTTTCCGATCTGGGCTTCGGCCCGTTCTTCGAGCGTCAGCTACAGACCGTCCAGGGCCGCGAGGAGGTCCCGGCCCGCATCGCCGCCGAGCACCGCGGCGCCTACGAGGTGTGGTCGGCCACCGGCCCCGGCCCGGCGCGCCTCGCCGGCCGCCTCCGCCTCACCGACGACGCGGCCGGCTGGCCGGGCGCCGGCGACTGGGTCGTGCTCGACGGCGCCCCGGCGCCCGGGGGCACCGCGGTCGTCGAGCGCGTGCTCGCGCGGCGCACGGTGTTCACCCGCGCGGCCGCCGGGCGGCGGGCGGCGACGCAGGTCGTCGCTGCGAACGTCGACCTCGTGTTCGCCGTCTGCGGCCTCGACGCCGACTTCAACCTGCGCCGCATCGAGCGCTACGTCGCGCGCGTCTGGGCGAGCGGCGCGCAGCCGGCCGTGATCCTGAGCAAGAGCGACCTGTGCGACGGCGCCGCCGAGCGCGCCGGCGAGGTCGCGGGCCGGGTCCCGGGCGTGGACGTCATCGTGACCAGCGCGCCGCGCGCCGGCGGCGTCGCCGAGGTGCGCGCGCGCATCGGGCGCGGCGTGACGGCCGCGTTCGTCGGTTCGTCGGGGGCGGGGAAGTCCACCCTCATCAACGCGCTCCTCGGCGAGGAGCGGATGGCGACCGGGGCGGTGCGCGCCGCTGACGGCCGCGGCCGCCACGTCACGACGCGCCGCCAGCTCGTCCGCCTCCCCGGTGGCGGGCTCGTCCTCGACACGCCCGGGATGCGCGAGCTGGCGCTGGTGGACGAGGACGGCCTCGACGCACTGTTCGGCGACGTCGAGGCGCTCGCGGCGCGCTGCCGCTACCGGGACTGCCGCCACGACACCGAGCCCGGGTGCGCGGTCAAGGCGGCGGTCGCGGCGGGGGAGCTCGACGCCGACCGGCTGGAGCACTACCGCCAGCTCGGGCGCGAGGCGGCGGCGTTTGCGCGACGCCACGACGAGCACGCCCGCCGGCAGGCGGAGCGCGTGTGGGGCCAGCTCGCCGACGAGGTCGCCCGCTTGCGCCGCTGGAAGGGAGGCAAGGAGTAGTCGCCGCGGTGCAGCTGCTGCTCGAGACGGCGAAGGCGCAGTAGCATGGGGAGCGCGGCCGCGGCAGCGCGGGAGGAGGAGCGATGGCACCGTTTCCGGAGCGGGTGACGCTGGGGCGGTCCGGGCTCTCGGTCGGGCCGCTCGGGGTCGCGGGCGGGTACGGCGTCGGTTGCGCCGCGCTCCGGCGCGCGTTCGACCGCGGGGTCAACTACTTCTACCACGGCTCCCGGCGCCGGACCGGAATGGCGCAGGCGATCCGGGAGCTGGTCGCGTCCGGCCGGCGCGACCGCCTCGTCGTGCTGCTGCAGAGCTACGCGCGCAGCGGCGGCCTGCTCGAACGGTGGCTCGAGCGCGGGCTGGCCCAGCTCGGGATCGAGTGCGCCGACGTCCTCCTCCTCGGCTGGTACAACTCGCCGCCCCCCGAGCGCGTGCTCGAGCGCGCGAGCCGCCTGGTCGAGCGCGGGATGGTGCGGCACCTCGCGATCTCGGCTCACCACCGCCCCGCGTTCGTGCGCTACGCGGCCGACCCGCGTTTCGCGATCCTGCACATCCGCTACAACGCGGCGCACACCGGGGCGGAGGCCGACGTGTTCCCCCACCTCGCGGCGGCCGAACGGCCCGGCATCGTCGCCTACACCGCGACGCGCTGGGGCTCGCTGCTCAGTCCGCGCAAGATGCCGGCGGGCGAAGCGCCGCTGCGCGGGCGCGACTGCTACCGGTTCGTGCTCACGAACCCCGACTTCGACGTCTGCATGAGCGGCCCGAAGGACGACGCCGAGATGGACGAGGCGCTCGCCGCCCTCGACGAGGGGCCGCTCGCCCCCGAGGAAGCGGAGCGCATCCGGCGGATCGGCCGCTTCGTCCACGACCACGCCGTGATGGGACGCTGAGGCCGGCGCTCGGCGGCGGCCGGCGCGGCGACCCCCGGGGCCGGTCTCGGCGCGGGCGAGGAGGCGAGGCGTTCGCCCTCTCGAGCGGCAGTATGCTGGTACCAACGGAGGCTCGTCATGAAGAAGCTTCTCCTCATCGTGGTCGTGATCGCCGCCGCCATCTATGGTTTCAACGCGTGGTACCGGCAGCAGACCGCGAACGTGGCCAAATTGCGCGTGCAAGGCATGCTCCACGCGATGGCCGACAACGACCCACAGACGGCGATCGGGCTGTGGGCGGAGAACCGCGCGAAGCTCGACATGGCTGGGCTGGCGGCGTATCAGCTCCACTTCGAGACGTTCTGGCACGACTCGGGGCTGGCTGCGGGCTCGGGCTGGGACGTGACCTCGGTTCAGAGGGACCCGAACGGCCACGAGCACCTGGTGACCGTGCAGAGCGGCGATCAGAAGGTCGTGCTGCGGGTGCCGACCAGCACGAAGATCAGCTTCGTTCCGCCGGAGTAAGCCCGAAACGCCGCCGCGGCGGGGCTGGCACCGGCTCGGGCAGCCGCCGCGCGGGCCGCCGGCTCAGCGCAGCTTCGTCCAGTCGATGCGCCAGCGGGCGCCGGTTCTGATCCAGACCAGCGGCTTGCGCTTCTCGGCCGGCGTGCCCAGGGCGAGGTGGTACAGCGCGTCCACCCGCCAGTAGAAGCCGCGCGTGTGTGGCGTGTCGGGCCAGTCGAACAGCTTGACGTCGAGGTGGTGGGCGAACTCGTGCAGCACCGTGCTGAGCATCCCGCGGTAGGTCGTCACCTTGCCGAGGATCGCGGTGCGCATCCACGCGCGGATCACGCTGCCCGCGAACGTGTAGTCGCCGAACAGCTCGTACGTGAGGTGGCCCTCGCGGACGGCGTGCGGCCGCACGCCGAGGACCCGGAGCCGGGGCGCGGGCACACCGTAGAACACCGCCAAGCCGTCGAGCAACTCCTGCCCGGACCGGCGCACCTCCACCGCCTTCGCCCCCTCCATCGCCGCGCGCAGCCGTTCGGCTTGGCGCTGCAGCGGCCGGGCGGGCGGCAGCGCCAGCGTGTGCTGCGCGTCGCTCGCCTCGTACTGCCGGCGCCGGCCGGCCGCCCGCGGGACCGCGTCCGTGATCACGCCCGGAGGATAGCGCCGCAATGAGACACCTGGCGCGCCACCGGTTGCCTGACGGGCACGAGAGCGCCACGGTCCCCTCGCCCGGTTGCGCCGGACTCGGGGGTCCTGCCAAGAAACTCAAGGTTTCTCCCTGCTGCCTCGGCTCACCGCGCTGCGCCTGTGCTCGTGATGAGCGACGGCGGCACGGGCCGGTCTGCGAGTTGGTCGTAAGGCACGAAGCGAAGCGGAGTGCGGTTCGTGGCGAAGTTGCGAGGTCAGCTCCCGTGGGGCGGGCGCCTCGCCCGCCCGGCGATCGCCAGGGCGAACGACATGGGGCAACGACGCTTGGCCACCGCGCGCGGCCGAGACGGCCGCGCCACGGGTTTTGGCGCTCGCGGCGCGGAAGAGCACGGCACTCCGCCCCGCCAGTGGCGTGGCTACGTGCCTTACTACCAACACATAGGCGACAGACGACGGGCGCGGTCGGAGGCTATCATCGCGTGCCCGCGGACGCCCTGGCGAAGGGTCGTGGCCAGAGCCCCGGGAAAGGAGCGTCACAGGTGTCGATCAGCGAGCATGCCAAGGAGATCCTCACCCGGTTCACCCGCGAGGTGTGGAGCGAGGGCAATATCGAAGCCGCCGAGAAGTACATCGCACCGAGATATTCCATCCGGCACGATCCCGGAGACCCATGGGAGGGACGGGAACTCGACCTCGCGGCCTACAAGGAGCGCGTCAAGACGTTGCGCGCCGCGTTTCCCGATCAGGCGTTCGACATTCAGGAACTCTTCGCCGACGGCGACGCCGTCGTGATGACGTGGCTCTGGTCGGCCACGCACACGGGGGAGATCCCTGGATTCCCTGCCACCGGCCGGCGAATCACGATGTCCGGGGCCACCGTCTACTACTTCGACGGCAGCCGACTCACCGGGCACTGGCAGATCACCGATCGTCTCGGCGTGTACCAGCAGTTACAGCGGGCGTCTGCCGGCGCCTGACGGCCGCCGCCCGAGCCGGCGCGGCAGGGGGCGCGGCGCGATGGCGTCGCACGGCGGCCCCGCATCTCGACGTCGCGGCTACTTCTTCGGCTGGCTGGAGGGCGGCACCATCCCCTTGAGGCGCAGGTAGGTGACGAGGTTGCCGTAGTGCTCCCAGTTGTGCGTCAGGTTCGCGAGCAGGCCGGCAAAGCGCGGGCGCTCGTGGCCGAAGAGCTTGATCATCCGGCCGGCCTCGGCGTCCGGCATCGCGTACGCCTGGCCGCAGTAGGTGTACGACGCCTTGAGCGCCGCCACCAGGCCCGCCTTCGACGTGGTGCCCTTCTCGACCCCCGGCGCCGGGTTGGCCTGCCCGAGGACGGCCGAGCAGATCATGTTGTTGGCGTCGGCGACGTGGCCGAGGATCTGGCCGAAGCTGCGCACCTCGGGCGTCGGCTTGAACGCGAAGTCGGCGTCCGGCATCTCCTCCGCGCTGCGGACGATGTAGCCCCCGACCGCGTCGAACGACGCCTTCAACGCCCCGACCGTACCGGCCGCCGGGGCCGCCTTCATCCCCTGGGCGAGCGCCGGCGCCGCCACGACGAACGCAGCCAGAACGAGTGATGCTTTCCTCATGGGATCCTCCCGTGCGACTGAGAGAACAGCCCAACTGCGCCGGCTGTTCCCGCCGGACCGCTGCCGCGGCACCACCCGGCCGAGCCGCCGTTGAGAGCGATCCTCGCGTGGACCACCCGGTCGCTCTGGAACCCAACCGCCGGCCGTGCGGACCGCGCCCGCAGGGCAGTGCTCGCGTCGATCGAGCGACTGGGCCGCCAACTCCGGCCTCGCGAAGACGTACCATGCCTTGGGAAAGCATGCGGCACACGTCCACGCTCCGCGCGCTCGCGGCCGCCCTCGCGGCAGTGACGGCGTGTGTCGCGAGTGCCCAGGAGCCGCAGCCGGCCCGTCTCGGCGTTGCCTCGTTTGCCCGCGACACCGCGGTGGAGATGACGCTCGCGTGGCGCTTCCACCCCGGCGACGACCCGTCGTTCGCCGCTCCCGCGCTGGACGACGCGGCGTGGGTCCCGATCGACCCGCTGCGCCTCGTCCCCGCCGTCCCCGGCCCGCGCTGGTCCGGGAGCGGCTGGTTCCGCCGCCACCTCGTCATCGACCGGCGTTTGTTCGGCGTCCCGCTGGTCCTGGGCGTCGAGGCGCCGGGCGCCGCCGAGGTGTTCCTCGACGGCCGCTGTGTCCTGCGCTCCGTCGCGGGGACGGGCGGCGCCCCGGCGGGCGCCGCGGGCGCCCGGACCGCGGTGACGTTCGCGCCGCCGGCCGACCACGTCCTCGCCGTCAGGTACGAGGCGGGCCGGCCCGCGGCCACGTCGCCCGGCGCCGAGCCCGGGTTTCACCTCACGTTCGACGAGGAAGGGGCTCTAGCCCGCCGGCTCGCCTCCGAGCGGTGGCGCGTCATCACCGAGATCGTGTTCATGGTCTTCCCGGCGAGCCTCGCGCTGCTCCACCTCGCGCTCTTCTGGGCGTACCCGAAGGCCCGGGAGAACCTTTTCTACGCGCTGTGGATGATGGCGTTCGCCGCCGTCGTGCTGTGCAACCACCTGGCGCGGGAACTCGGGACCGAGAGCGCACGGGCGCTGCTGGTGCGCCTCTCGATCTTCCCGGTCATGGCGGGGCTGCTGTTCGTCCTCCTGACCTACTACGCGATCCGGACCCGCCCGTTCCCGAAGAGCTGGCGCTTCTTCACCGCGTTCGCGGCCGCCGTCGCGATCGTCGCGGCCGCCGTCGGTCGAGGGCTTCCGGGACGAGCCTGGTACGTCTTCCTTCCGGCGATGGCGATCGAGATCTGGCGCGTCGAGCGCAGCCGCCGCACGCTGGCCCGTTCGGACCTCGCGATCGTTCTCTGGGCGATGCTGGTCCAGTTCGCCGTGGCCGTGGTCGTGATCCTCTCGAACGTGGGCGTCCTCCCGGCGCCGTTGGGCGACAGCACCTATCTGATCATCCCGCTCCCGCTCGCGGTCGGGATGTCGGTGTTCCTCGCGCGCTCGTTCGCCCGCACGAACCTCGACCTCGAGCGGCGGCTTGTCGAGGTGCAGCAACTCTCCGAGCAGGTGCTCGAGCAGGAGCGCGCGGCCCACGCGCAGGAGATGCGCCAACGCCTGCTCGAGGCCGACCACCGGCGCACCGAGGCGGAGGTCGAGGCGGCCCGCTCGCTGCAGCTCTCGATGCTCCCGTCGGCGCTGCCGGCGGTGCCGGGGCTCGAGCTCGGCGCCGCGATGCTCACCGCGAGCGAGGTCGGCGGCGACTACTACGACTTCCGCGAGGACGACGGCGGGCTGGTGATCGCGGTCGGGGACGCCACCGGGCACGGGGTCGCGGCCGGGATCATGGTCACCGCGGTGAAGGCGCTGTTCGCCAGTCGGACGCTCCCCTCGGACCTGGCCCGGACCGTCGCGGAGTGCAACCGGGTGCTGCGCTCGATGAACCTGCGGCCGCTGCACATGTGCCTGACGCTGGCGCGCGTCACCCCGCGCTCGATCTCGGTGTGCAGCGCCGCGATGCCGCCGGTCCTGATCCACCGCGCCGCCTCGGGCGCCGTCGAGGAGCTCGGCAAGGGCGGCCTGCCGCTCGGGTCGCACCTCGAGGGTCACTGGGAGGAGCGCGCAGCGCGCCTCGAGCCCGGCGACACGCTGCTCTTCGCCAGCGACGGCTTCGGCGAGCTCGAGGACCCGGCCGGCTCGGCGTTGGGGTTCGAGGGCGCCTCGCGCGCCCTGCGCGAGGCCGCCGGCGTCCCCGCGGCGGAGGTCGTCGGGCGCCTCGCGGCCGCCGCCGCGGCGTGGCGCGGAGACCGCCCGCAGGGCGACGACCTCACCCTCGTCGTGGTCCGCGTCGCGCCGGGCCCCAGCTCTCGCGCCGGCGTCTAGGCTCGATCACCTCGGCGTCGCGCCCGATCGTAGGAACGCGCGCGCCGACGCCCGCCGGGTTACCGCGGGTCACAGCGGCAGGTAGCACACGGTGTTCGTCAGCAGGATCATGACGAAGACCAGGCAGGTGGCGATGGCCCCCAGGTAGACCGTTCCCGTCATCCTGAAGAAGGTGCGGTTGAAATACGGCAGGACGAACATCATCGGCACGACGGCGAAGAGCAGGTTGACGTACAGCCAGCCGTCGGTCCAGCGCACGGTCCCGGTCGCGGCCAGCGTCACGTACTGCACGGCCACGATGAGGAGCAGACCCGCCGAGTTGGCGATGCCCGCGGCCAGCATGCTCCTCCACTCCGGTTGGCCCGCGATGCGCATGGCGCCGTTCACCCGCACCGAGTTCGAGAGGAAGAATACGAAGAGGAACGGGGCGTACATCGCGAGCAGGATGAGGAACTGGGGCTGGAAGACGCGCACGCCCATGAAGAGGAAGCGGTAGTCCACGTGGAGGAAGTAGTAGACGGTGAAGAGAAGGCCGTAGTAGCAGGTGAACAGGACGAGGGCAAGCGCGCAGGTCCTGACCAACTCCGCGGCGCCGATCCGCCCCCCCCACATCTCGGGCCGGACCCCGTGCCGCCTCCCGTAGAAGCGGTAGCCGAGGTAGAAGAGGAGGAACCCGGCGAGGCCGTTGAGGACCGCCCACAGCAGGACGGGGTTGTTCATGCGCTGGGGGAAGAACCACGTCGGCTCGCGGTTCGACGCGGCCACGAAGAGCCGCCCTGCAAGCTCCGTCATCGGGATGTAGGTGACGCAGGCGACGAGCGCCCCCAGGGCGGACAAGCCGAGGCCGACCAGCCGCCCGCGCCGGTCCGGCCTCGGCTGCGGCGGCGGCAACGGGTGAACCAGGCTCGCAAAGGCGGGTGTCCGCAACAGGATCCGCGCCAGCGGGACGAGGGCGACGAGGGCGGCCACCAACGCGATCAGGCCGAGCAGTTCCTTCCAGTACCAGATCTGGTCGCGGCTCGACAGGCGGCTCGAGATCCCGAAGACCTTCTCGAAGAACTCGATCTGGTGGGCGATCGCCGCGACGCTGTAGGGCTGGAACGGGTGCAGCACCCGTTCGTTGTAGACGACCCGCAGCGTCCGCGACGCGGCATCGCCGTAGGTGCGCCCGAGCGCCACCTCGCCGATCGGCGGGGCGTCGGGACTGCGGCCGGAGTTCACCAGGCGGAGGGCTTCAGGGGCGTGGCGCATGTCGCCGTTCCCCAGCGCGTTGCGGTAGGCGCCCTCGTCGTAGTAGGCGTAGCTCATCCCGACGTTGGAGCGGACGTTGCTCAGCACCTTGTCCGTGAAGCTGAGGAGATAGCCCGAGACGAAGACGGCGTCGAGCGCGCTCGGTTTCCCGGTCTTCTTCGCCTCGATGCCAAAGTGGGCGGCGCCGCGGATCGCCGCGTTTCCACCTGCGGAGTGGCCTGTGGCCCCGATGCGGCCCTTGTCGACGTAGTTCATGTTGTCGGTCTTGGCCGCGTAGTCGACGACCGCGAACATCCCGTAGCCCTCGGTCGTCGCGGTCTGAGCGCTCAACGACGAGGACGACAACCCTTGAGCGTAGGGGTCGATCGCCACGGCGACGATGCCGCGCCGCGACAGCTCCACGGCGATGTTTTCGAGCTCCTCCTTCGAGCGCTGGAAACCGGGCACGACGACGACCAGCGGCGCCGGCGTCTTCCGCGTGGCCGTGGCCGGCTTGAACAGGTCGGCGACGACCCACTGCCCGTCTTGAGTCGGGATCTTGATCCCCTGCACCTTCACGGCTCCCCAGGAGCTCTCGATCAAGGAGGCGAGAACGGAGGCGATCACGACCGCGGCGACCGCCCAGAGGAGGAGCCTCGCGGCCGACCGGCTCTCCACGCCTTCGGCAGCGCTGGGACTCGCCGTGACCTCTCCGGCGGCGACCGGAGGCTGCTCGCAAGGTGGCTTTCCAGGCACGCTCACGACTCCTTTGCTCGTTGGGGCAGCGCCCCCGCGCCGACCATGGCCGTGACCGCCATCATGCCGGTCACGTTGGCGACCGTCCGGAACGCGTTGGGGATCGGATCGACCGCAAGCAACACGCCCATCGCTTCGACCGGCAACCCGGCCGCGGCCAGCACGGGCGCCACGACCACGGCCGCTCCGCTGGGGACGCCGCCGATCGCGAGGCTGGTGACGACCGAGACCACGACGATGGCGACCGCGCGGGAGGGGTCGATGGTCACGTCGTAGAGCCGGCCGACGAAGTAGGTGGCGGTGATGAACCAGATCGGGCCCGAGTACTTGAACACCGCGAGCGAGAGCGGGAGCACGAACCCCGTCGCCGTCCCGGACAGGCCGAGCCGCGACTCGGCCCCGTCCAGCATGGCCGGCAGCGAGGCCAGCGACGAGTGCGTGCCGAACGCGACGGTCTGCGCCGGCGCGCAGGCGCGGGCGAACTGCCCGAGCGGTGTGTGCGCCGCCAACCGGACGACGGGGTAGAGCAGGGCGGTGAAGACGACGAGGGCGGCCGACGAGACGACGATGTAGCCCACCAGGGCGACGATGACCGCGCCGCCGACGGAGATGGCGAGTCCGACCCCGAGCGCGAAGACCCCGTACGGAGCCATCGCGACGATCCAGTGCAGGAGCACGGTGATGGTCGCGTCCACGGCGCGGAACAGTGTCACGAGCGGCCGGCGAAGGTCGGGCGGGATGCGGGACGCGGCGAGCGCGAAGGCGACCGTGAACACGAGGAGCGGCACGATGGCGCCATCGGCGGCCGCGCGGATCGCGTTGGACGGGACGAGACCGAGGACGGACTGCACCACCGATGGCGGTGCCGCTGGGGCCGAGGGCACGGACGCGGCGGCGTGCCGCGACGCGGAGGCCACGGCGTCGATCGGCAAGCGGGCGAACACGGCCGGCATCAAGGCGGCGGTCACGGCGGCCGTCGTCGCGAGCAGCGCGACGAACAGAGCGACGGCGCGCCACCCCGCCCGCCCGAGCGAGGGCGAAGCGTCCTGCCCGGCGATGCTCACGACGAGCTTGGCGACGACCAGCGGCACGATGGTCATCAGGATCGCGTTGATCCAGAGCTTGCCCCCGACCTCGACGGCCGACCCGATCTTGAGGAGGGTTGGCTGCCCGGAGGCGGCGACCGCCGCTCCGGCCGCGAGCCCGGCCGCCAGTCCGAGGATCGCCCTGGTGCCGGCGCTCATCGCGGATCTCCGAGGTTCAGCCACGCGCGTTCCTCGAGCCCGCCGCTTCGAGGGTGGGGACTCCCGAGTGCTCGGCCAGGAAGGCGTCCACGGCCCGGTTGTAGATCTCGGGCCGTTCGAAGTAGACCGAGTGCCCCGCCTCCGGCACCTCGTGCACACGGGCGGCCGGGATGAGGGAGGCGACGGCGGCGGCGGCCATCGGCGGGAAGATGAGGTCCTCCTGGCCGACGATCAAGAGGACCGGCGTGCGGATCTCGCGGACCTGATGCGGAGGCAGGGTCCGGGAGCTGCGCGTGCTCCGGCGGACGCTGTCCTTGTACGAGGCCGGCGTGAGGTCGTAGAGCTCCTCGTAGAGGAAGGAGGTCTCGGGCTGCTCGTGGGCCATGCGGGAGCCGGTGGAGGGCAGGACGCCGATGGCGTTCAGCCGCCGGCGCTCGGCCAGGCTGCGCTCGGTCCACGACGGCAGCTCCGCGATCGCCGGATGGTCGATGGCCGCGAAGTCGATCGTGCCGGTGGACGAGGAGAGCACGAGCCCCCGCACGCGCTCCGGCGCCCGCAGCGCGTACGTGAGGCAGGTCCAGCCGCCCATCGACTGCGCCACCAGATAGACCTCCGCGAGGCCCAGGTGGTCCAGCAGCGCCGCCAGGTCGTCGGCGAACGCCTCGGGGCCGACCGTCCCACAGATGTTCACCGACGGCGGGAAGCCGCGGTGGGAGAACGTGACGCAGGTGTAGCGGTCGCAGAAGTACGGCACCTGCTGCCACCAGGAGAGGTAGCTCCCCCCGAGGCCGTGGGCGAACACGAGCGCCGGGCCGGAGCCGGTCACCTCGAAGTAGATCTCGCTCTCCGCCCGGCGGAGGACGTCCCTCGTCCTGTGGCGGCGTCCGGGAGTGCCAGGGTGTCGTCTCATCTCACGCCTCGATCCGCGGCTTCATGACCCCATCTGGGTCTCGTCGTCGGCCTTGAGCGGGGCGGTGCCGACGCCGAGCCAGCCGTACAGCAGGGGAAAGAGGAACCCGGTGTAGTTGAAGATCGCCCAGGGAGCGTACGCCCAGGTGGAGACCCCCAGCGTCCCGGCCATGTAGACCCCGGCGATCGCCCATGGGACCACCGGCACGATCGAGTGCGCCTCCTGCGTCGCGCGGGCCAGGTTCTTGGCGGCCAGCCCCCGCGCCTTGAACGCCGGGGCGAACAGCTCCCCCGGGATGAGCACGCTCAGGTAGGCGCTCCCGGTGACGAGGGCGGTGGCGAGGGTCGCGGCCACGCTCGAGGTGATCAGGAGCGCGGTCGTGCGCGCGACGCGCAGGATGCGCTCGAGGAGGGCGTCGAGGATCCCGGCCTTCTGGACGATCCCCGCGAACGCGAAGGCGCAGAACGCCACCAGCGAGATCCTGAGCATCTCCTGCAGACCGCCCCGGGAGAGGAGCTCGTTCACGATCGCCACGCCGGAGTCAAGCTTGAAGCCGGTGACGCAGAAGTTGGCGCTCTCGAGCAGCGACCGGCCCTGGACCAGGCGGGCCAGGAGCAACGCCAGCGCCGAGGAGAGCAGCATGCCCGGGATCACCGGTTTGCGCCGCAGGGTGAGCACGAGGACCACGAGCGGGGGCAGCAACAGGATCCAGTTGTAGTGAAAGCTGCTGCGCAGCGTCTGCTGGATGAGCGAGATCCTCTCTTCGCTCACCGAGTGGGGCGAGTAGCGCATCCCGGCGACCCAGTAGACGGCGAGGCCGATCAGGTAGGGCGGGGTGGTGGTCCAGACCAGGTGCCTGACGACATCCATGACGTTGCAGCGCACCGCCGCCGAGCCGAGGTTGAGGGAGGCGGCGAACGGCGAGATCTTGTCCCCCAGGTACGACCCGGCGACGATCGCGCCTGCGGCCGGGCCGGGCGGGATCCCCATCCCGTGCGCGATGCCGATGAAGGCGATGCCGACCGTCCCGGCGGTCCCGTACGCCGTGCCGGTGAGCAGCGAGATGATGCCGCAGACCAGGCAGGAGGTGACGAGGAACAGTCTCGGCGAGACGATCCGCAGACCGAAGTCGATGAGCATCGGGATCGAGCCGCTGGCGATCCAGGAGGCGATCAGCACGCCCACCACGATGATGATCATCTGCGCCGGCATCGCCTTGGCGATCGCATCGATGATGCCGGCCTCGATGTCCTTCCACGTGTAGCCGAGGCGCAGGGCCACGAAGCCCGCCACCACGGAGGCGGCGATGAGGAGGATCTCGACGGGGAAGTGGTAGACGCCGTACCCCACGCCGAGCAGGACCGCCATACCGGCGATCGGGGTGGCGGCCTCCCAGGCCGTCGGTTGCCGTCGTGCTCTACCGCTCGGTCCCATGCCCTGCTGGCTCCCTTCGGCGCTTCTGCTTCATTCGCCGGATCGTGGCTACGACCGTTCGCCGTCCCACTCCGTCCCGGCCTTGCACCGCGTACGATCCGGGCCAGCCACTAAGACAACCACGACCCGGTCCCCGATCGCGGCCGCAGGATAGGCCGGCCGCCTGCCGTCGAGGATCTTGGCCGCCTCCCGCCGGCACCGTTCGCAGGCGGATCGGGCGCCCTGCCGGAGCGAGCGGCATCGCCCTGCTGAGGACAGCGTGGGGCGCCGCGCCGGCGCGGCGCCCCACCCGTTGCCGAAGGCTCGGCCGGCTAGAAACGGATCCCGACCGAGAAGTAGTAGTCGCGCGGCGACTGATAGCTGAGCGGGCTGGTCGCCTTGCCGAAGTCGGGGCCCTTCCTCCAGTTCACCCCCTCGACCGGGCGCGTCGTGAACGGGTCGAACGCCTGCAGCGAGGAGTCGTCCGACTTGCTCAGGATCGTGGTGTCGAAGCTGGTGAGAGCGTGCTCGTTGAAGAGGTTGTTGATGACGAAGCGGACGAAGAACTCCGCCTGCGTCCAGCCCGGCAGGTGGTGGCTCCACGACAGCGACAGGTCGGTCGATGTCGAGCCGGCGAACCGGTGCGCGCCGCGCCCGCTGATGAAGTAGGTCACGCTCGACGGCGGCGCGAGGTAGCCGGGGTTGGTCACGTACGGCCGCGAGTCGATCGACATCTGCAGGTCGTACGGCTGCCCCGAGTTGTACTGCTCCTGGAAGCCGAGGTCGAGGCTGCCGAACTGCTTCGGCAGCGGCAGCTGGTACGTTCCCCAGATGCGGAGGCGGTGACGCTGGTCGGCGTTGAGGTAGCCGTACGGGTAGTTCCACCCTCTCTGCCGGTACTCGGGGTAGTAGTTCGCGCTGGCGAAGTTCGTGATGCTGGTCGGGCTCTCCAGCTCGGTGCTGCCGCGCAAGTAGGAGAGCATATAGTTGGCCCCCGCCTGCAAGGTGTCGGTGACCTGGTAGGTGCCCTGCAGGCTCAGGCCCTGGAAGTTGCGCTTGACGGTGTTGGTGTTCCCCACGACGTCGAGGTTGAACTGCTTGCCGGTCCGCGGGTCGGTCACGACCCCGGTGGACATGTCGAGGAAGTCCCCGTAGGTGTTGTCGTACTGGCGGTAGAGGTAATCGGCTCTCACCACGCCCCTGGAGCCGAGCGTGTGCGCGACGCCGAGCGAGTACTCGATCGTCTTGGCCGGCTCGACGTTGCGGTTGACGGCCGTGTTGACGCCGGGGATCGTCGGGTTCTGCCGCGGGCTGTGACCGTCCGGTCCACCCGTGCTGTTCCACCAGTCGAAGAGGATCTTCAGGGCGTCATACGAGTTGAGGTACGGCCCGGTGGCTCCCGTGTTTACGGCCGGCCCCTTGTAGAGGAAGCTGTACGACGCCTGCCGGCCCGCCGCCGAGGCGGCGTCGGCGACCTGCGTGATGAACGCCCCGACGTACTGCGCGTAGCCGACGTTGACGAGCCAGCTCCCGTCGCGCTTGAGGTCGAACGTCGCCCCGAGGCGCGGGCTGAACAGGCCGGCGTTCGCCACCGGCTTGCCCCCCTGGTCGCGGACGTTGTTCTTGTCGTAGCGCACACCGATGTTGAACGTGACGAGGCTGTTGGCCCGCCACGTGTCGTTGAGGAACGCCGAGTCGGTCCGCAGTTCGTTCCCCACCGTGCCCTGAAACACCGGGAGCCACTCGATCCAGGTCGTGCTCGGCTTGAAGATCGGGTAGATGTTGTAGCCGTCGATGATCGCGCCGGTTGACTGCACGCGGTAGTCGCTGGCCGAGGAGTTCTGGTTGTTCTTGCGCGTGTCGCGGAAGACGTCGAAGCCGGCGACGATGCTGTGCGACCCCATCGTCTTCGTGGAGAGGAAGTAGTTCGCCTTCGCGTACGCGTCCCAGTTGTTCATCTCGTTGGCGTAGTTCGGGCAGACCGCGCAGTAGGTCGGGGCGGAGAAGCGCGCCTTGCCGCGGGACTTGTCCCAGATCGGCGTGCCGTGGATCTCGTCCATGTAGCTCGAACCCCGGCCCAGCAGGTTCATCTTGCGGGCCGAGTACTGCGCCTCGAAGAAGAGGTCGTTGGTCACGACGCTCTGGTAGTTCGCCGCCAGCAGCGACTCCTCGGTGCGGTCGTTGTAGAGGCTCGCCGCGTCCATGATCGTGCCGAAGCTGTCGTTGGTGATCGGCTCCCGCCGCTTCAGGTACGACACCTTCGCGGTGTTGCTCGAGTCGATGTTCCAGGTCAGCTTGCCCTCGGCGCGCTCGTCCTTGTCCGTCTTCGTGTAGTTGTACCCCGTGTAGGCCGTGGTCTCGTTCGTGGTGTTCTTCTCGTAGCGGCCCGCCGTGAAGAACCACAGCTTGTCGCGCACGATCGCCCCACCGAACGTCGCCTCGTACGTCGGCACCACCTTGTTGACCGTCTGGTCGCCCGGGTACGGCGTCAGCGATCGCCACGCGTCGTTGGTGAAGGTGACGCGGAGCGAGCCGCTGAACGTATTGCCTCCGGACTTGGTGATCATGTTGATGACGCCGCCCTGGAAGCGGCCATACTCGGCGGAGATGTCGCCGGCCGACACCTTGGTCTCCTGGATCGCGTCCTCGATGAACAGCGGCCGCGGCTGCTGCGTCTGCGTCTCGTTGACGTTGACGCCGTTGACCAGGTAGAGGTTGTCGTACGACAGCGCCCCCGAAATCATGATGTTGCCGGACGGGCCGTTGTTGTTGGCGTTGGGGGAGAACAGGGTGGCGGCATCGAGCGACCGACTCATCGGCAGCAGATCGGCGGTGCTCGCCTTCAGCGTCGTCGCCACCGTCGCCGTCGTCGCCAGCTCGCTCGCCGCAGCCGAGACGTTGAGCGTCTCCGTCACCGACGAGAGCGCCATCTTGACGTTCACCGGCAGGACGTCGGCCATCGTCACGTTGACGGCCTGCTTGATCGTCGCAAACCCCTGCAGCTCGAAGGTGACGGTGTAATCCCCCGCGGGAAGGAACGGGATGATGTAGTCACCGTTCGCCGAGGTAAAGACGGTGCGCACGCCCTGCAACCTCGGCGAGGCGGCCGTGACCGTGACCCCCGGCAGCGCCAGGTTGTCCGGATCGGTGACGTGGCCCGTGATCGTCCCCGTCGGGTTGCCCTGCCCGAGGGCGGGCACGACTCCGACGACGAGAAGCGCGAGCACTACGAACAAGACTCTTGAACGCAGCATGGATCCTCCTCCTCAGTAGATATCAGCAAGGCATGCAACGCGCTTCGTCTCCTTGGGTCGATCCTGCGCGTCACGGTTGGCCGATCGCTTCGGGGTGGCGCGGGCCGGGGTGGGCTGCGCGTACCGACGACCTGGTCGAGGCACGGGCCGCTCTTCACGGGAACAACGCCTTCTCTGCGTAGGGGACCATCTGCTTGTCGTGGTGTGCAACGCCCGGCGCGGTGACCAGGCGCCATCCGAACGCCGTTCCCAGCGCCCCGGCGACCTTCCCGGCTGCCGCGAAGTAGTACCGTCCGCGCTCGAAGCGGTTGGCGCCCTGGCGCATGGCGGCGGGGGTCGTGCGCAGCCACTTGTGGCTCGGATCCACGTCCTCCTCGCCGAGGAGGATGGTCAGAGGCATGCCGAGCGCCTTCTTCACGGCGGCCTCTCCGACCGAGGTGCCCTGCAGCCCGTACGGGAACGGCACCGCGGGGTCCGGCAGCATGTACCAGCCGGCGTTGGCGCTCACCGCGCGCTTGACCTTGGCGTCGGGCTTGAAGAACAGCAACCGGTGGACGAACTGGGCGCCCGCGGAGTGCCCGTAGAGGAGGTAGCCGCGCGTCCGCAGCGCGAGCCGCGCGACGACCGAGTCGAAGATCGGGTCGAGCAGCGAGAACGACCAGCGCGCCTCGGGCTGCGGGTCGGCCGCTCGCTCGTTCTCGTCGATCGTCCCGAAGACGTTTCCAAGGTTGTAGTTGATATCTTCGGGCCAGTCCGCGACGGTGAACTCGGGGCAGAGCAGCACGGCGCCGTGACGCTCGGCGACGCCGATCCACTCGTCCAGGTAGCGGCTGGCGTCACGGTTCACGCCGTGCATCACGAAGAGGACGTCCGCATCGGGGCCGGCGTCGGCCGGCCGGTAGCTCCACACCGTGATCGGGCGGCCGGCGTTGACCGAAGCGTCCTGGAACACGAAGCTCCCCTTGCCGGCGGCAAGCGGCGGCGCGGAGGAGTGGACCGCCAACGGCAGCGCCAGCAGCAGCCAGAGGGCGCTCATCCGTGCTCCTCCGGGCGGCCGCGGGAGATCCCCTCGACGATGGCCAGGCCGATCCGGACGCCGTCCACGAGGCTCTGGATCGGCATCGACTCATGCGGGGAATGCACGTCCTGGGTGCCGATGCCGAGGTTGACGGTCGGGAGCCCGCGTTGGTTGAGGACGTTGGCGTCGCTGCCGCCGGGGTAGCCGAGCATCTTCAACTCGAACCCCGCCCCCTCGATCGCGCGCGCGGCGGCGCGCACGACCGGCGCATCGGGTCCCAGGCGGAACCCGTTGTACTTGTGCGTGAGCGAGATCTCCACCGAGCCGCCGGCCTCGGCGGCGCACCGCTCGAACGCGTCGCGCACGAGGCCGATCTGGCGCTCGAGCGCCATCGGGTCGGCGCTGCGGGTCTCGCCCGTGATCTCCACCGTGTCCGGGACGACGTTGATCGCCCCACCCCCGTGGACGGACCCCACGTTCAGCATGCCGGTGTCGTCCAGGCGGCCGAGCGGCAGGCTCGCGATCGCGCGCGCGGCGATCTGGATGGCGTGAACGCCCTTCTCCGGTGCGACGGCGGCGTGCGCCGCCAGGCCGTGGACGACGATCCGGAAGGCGATGGCGCCCGGAGCCTCGACGACGAACCCGCCGCACGCGGCCGAGCTGTCGAACAGGAAGCCCATGCGCGCGGCGAGGGCGCCGATGTCGAGCGCCTTTGCGCCGTGCATTCCACGCTCCTCGGAGACCGTGAAGGCGACCTCGATCGGGCCGTGCGGGCGGCGCTCCTCGACCAGCGCTGACAGGACCCCGAGGACGATGGCGATCCCCGCCCGGTCGTCGGCGCCCAGGATCGTGGTTCCGTCCGAGGAGATGCGGCCGTCCTTGTGGACCACGGTCAGGCCGCGTGTCGGGGCGACGGTGTCCATGTGCGCGCCGAGCAGGATCGGCGGCGCGTCAGCGTTCCCGGCCAGACGTGCCACGAGGTTGCCGCAGTCGCCGCCGAAGCTCTCGCCGGCGCGGTCCATGTGCCATTCGAGACCGAGCGCCGCGAGGCGACGCTCGAGATAGGACGCCACCTCGCGCTCCTTGCCGGCGATGCCGTCGATGCGGACGAGGTCGAGGAACGTGTCGACGAGCTGGCGGCTCGCCGTGCTGGAATGTTCGTTGCGTTTACCTGTTTCGTGGAATATTTCTTCCATTGGGTGTAAGCTACTCGCAACCCCACGGCCGTGTCAACAGCGAGGTGGGGGCCGCCGCACGGAGGTCTCATCGGGATCCGTCGCGAGCGGGCGGAGGCGCCGATGCAGGCGGGCGAGCGCAGGCAGGAGGGCTCCGGGGCGTGCTCAGGCGCGCCGCAGGGCCGGAACGCCGGGCGCTGCCGCCGGCACGACGACCCCCGCCCGGAGGGACGCCGGTGAGATCTCCGGGCTCAGGGAGGACCAGGATGCCCGAACCGCTCGCCCCGCCTCTCCGGCGCCTGCACAGCGCCGTCGACGCCCAGCGCGACCACCTCACGCCCACCGGCCGTCGCATCGCCGCCTACCTGCTCGAGCACCCGGAGGACGTGGCGCTGCTCTCGGTGCAGGAGCTGGCCACCGAGCTGCGGACCGGGCCCGCCTCGATCATCCGCACCGTCCAGAAGCTGGGATACAGCGGCCTCGCGGAGCTGAAGAAGACACTGCGCAGCACCCTGCAGCGGGCGCGCTCCCCGCTGGAGCAGTTCGGCATGAGCCTCGACGACGCCGGCGGCGAGTTGCCGACTGCGATCGCGGCCATCGCCAAGCGCGAGACGCGCAACATCGCCGACACGGTGCGGGCGTTCGACGAGCGGGTCTTCCGCGGGGCGGTCGACACGTTCGCGCGCGCCCACACCGTCTACGTGCTCGGCGTCGGCGTCTCGGCCCACCTGGCGGGGCTCGCGGCGTTCGTGCTCCAGCACGTCGGGTTGCGGAGCTTCGCCCTGCAGCACACCGGCCTCAGCCTGTCGGAGCAGCTGATCCGGGCCGGCAAGCACGACGCGCTGCTGGCGTTCTCGTTCCCGCCGTACTCGGCGCAGACCATCGAGGTGTCCCGCCTCGCCCGGGAGCAGGGCGTGTCCGTCGTTGCGATCACCAACCACGCCGTGGCGCCGATCGCGACCTGTTGCGATCTGCTGCTGGTCGCGAAGACCGATTCGCTGACGCCCTCGAACTCGATCTCGGCGCCGCTCGTCCTCGTGCACGGGCTCGCCGCCGCGATCGCGCAGCGCGCCCGCCCGCGCTCCCTCAAGGCGATCAAGACGACGCTGTCGATCAGGGTGGACGATTGACGCCCGGCGACTCCGCGGCGGCGACCGGCGGGTCGGCGACGGCGCTGCCGCGGGTCTTCTGGACCGCCAACCTGCTGGAGCTGCTGGAGCGGGCGGCGTTCTACGGCTTCTACATCTCGATCACCCTGTTCCTCACCGACGTGGTCGGGTTCTCCGACCGCGAGACCGGCGTGGTGGCCGGTGTCTTCGTCGGCGTCCTCTATTTCCTCACCCCGTTCGTCGGTGCCCTGTCGGACCGCATGGGGTATCGGCGCGCCATGGTGCTGGCGTTCTCGCTCCTGACGACCGGGTACACCCAGATGGCCGTCTTCCACGGCCGCGCCGCGGTGGTCGCCGCCCTCATGCTGATCGCCGTGGGCGGGGCGTTCATCAAACCGCTGGTCACCGGCACCGTCGCGCGGACGACGGCGCAGGCCAACCGGGCCCGCGGCTACGCGCTCTTCTACTGGATCGTGAACATCGGCTCGTTCTCGGGCAAGACGGTGGTGCCGTTCATCCGCATCGGAGCGGGCCTGGCGGCCGTCAACGTGTTCGCCGCCGGGATCTGCCTGGTGGCCCTGCTGTGCACGCTCGTGTGGTACCGCCCGCCCGATGCGCCCACCCGTCCGCAGAGTCTCCGCGAGGTCGCGATCGCCCTCGGCAAGGTGTTCTCACGTCCCCGCCTCGTCCTGTTCATCCTCATCGTCTCGGGGTTCTGGACGACGCAGTATCAGCTCTACGCGACGATGCCGAAGTTCGTCATCCGCCTCCTCGGACAGAACGCGAAGCCGGAGTGGATCGCCAACGTCAACCCGCTCGTCGTCGTGATGTTCGTCGTCCTGATCACGCGGCTGACGAAGCGCTGGCGGGCCTCGACGTCGATCTTCTTTGGGATGCTGCTCGTCCCACTGGCGAGCGGGTTGATCGCCTCGGGACAGCTGCTCGAGCGGGTCCTGGGGCCCTCGATCGGCCTCCTCGGCGTGGTCCGCGTCCACCCGCTCGTGCTGGCGCTCGTCGCCGGGGTGGCGTTGCAGGGGTTCGCCGAGAGCCTGATCTCGCCTCGCTACCTCGAGTACTTCTCGCTGCTGGCGCCGAAGGGCGAGGAGGGGACCTATCTGGGGTTCGCCTACCTCTACTCGTTCTTCGCGGCAGTCGCCGGGTTCGTGCTCTCGGGCGTCCTGCTCGACCGCTACTGCCCCGACCCGAAGACCCTTCCCGCCGGGCTCGACGCGGCCCAGCGCGCGGCTTACTACCAGGACGCGAGCACGATCTGGCTGTACTTCATCGCGATCGGCATCGCGACGGCGCTGGCGCTGCGGGCGTTCGCCTGGTGGTTCGAGGAGCGAGGGCTCGGCACGGCACCGAGCGGCCAGACCCGCGCGCAGCGGTAGAGCGCCGCGCAGTGCCTGAGCTGGGCCCCCGCGGGAACCTTACGGCAGCAGTACGGTCGAGCCCGTCGTGCGGCGTGCTTCGAGGTCGCGGTGGGCGCGCGCGGCCTCGGCGAGCGGGTAGGTCTGGTTGATCTCGATCTTCACCGCGCCGCTCGCGATCACCGCGAACAGCTCGGCCGCGCTCGCGAGCAGGTCGGTGCGCTTGGCGGTGTACGTCATCAGCGAGGGGCGGGTGAGGAAGATCGACCCCTTCGCCGAGAGCACCAGCGGCGAGATCGGCGGCACCGGTCCCGAGGCGTTGCCGTACGACACCATCATGCCGAGCGGCTGCAGGCAGTCGAGCGAGCCGTCCCAGGTGTCGCGGCCGACCGCGTCGTAGACGACGCGCACGCCGCGCCCGCCGGTGATCTCCTTGACCCGCGCCACGAACTCCTCGCGGCCGGTCACGATCGGGAACTCGCAGCCGTGCGCGCGGGCGAGCTCCGCCTTGGCGTCGGTCGAGACGGTGCCGATCACCGTGGCGCCGAGGTGCTTGGCCCACTGGCAGGCGATCAGGCCGACCCCGCCGGCGGCGGCGTGGATGAGCACTGCGTCGCCGGCAGCGACCGGGCAGGTGCGGCGCAGCAGGTACTGCGCCGTCATCCCCTTGAGCATCGCGGCGGCCGCGGTGCGGTCGTCGATCCCGGGCGGCAGCGGCACCAGGCGGTCGGCGCGGATCAGGCGGACCTCCGCGTAGGCGCCAACGACGCCGGCGTACGCCACCCGGTCGCCCACCTTGACCTCGGTCACGCCGTCGCCGACCGCCCCGACCACCCCGGCCGCCTCCGAGCCGATCACGGCCGGGAGCTGCAGCGGGTACAGCCCGGAACGGTGGTAGGTGTCGAGGTAGTTCAGGCCGATCGCCAACTGGCAAACGAGCGCCTCGCCGGGGCCGGGACGCCCGACCTCGACGTCCTCCCAGCGCAGCACCTCCGGACCTCCGGTCGCGTGGATGCGGATCGCTTTGGCCATGGCGACAGGTTACCGCGCGGGCGCACGGTTGGCGAGCGCGCCCGCGACCCGCAGCGCGCCCGGCAGCACCCGAAACGTCACGGCACCGCTCGGGTAGGTCTCGCCGTCGACGTCGAACGGCGGCAGCGGCGTCTGCGGCTCGAGGCGCACCTCGCGGGCGCGGCGGAAGCGCACCGGCTTGGCGCCGAGGTGCTTGCCGAAGTAGAGCTGCGGCAGGCGGCGGGCGAGCTCGAGCCCGCCGACCTCGCCGACGGCGACCACGTCGAA
>JAKAFI010000269.1 GCA_021818005.1 Acidobacteriota bacterium
CCTTCCGGCCGCGCTGGCCGATGATCGTGCTGCGCACGCCGAAGGGGTGGACCGGGCCGAAGGAGGCGGACGGCCACCGGGTCGAGGGCTCGTGGCGGGCGCACCAGGTGCCGATCGGCGAGGTCGCGACCAACCCCGCGCACCTGCGGCAGGTGGAGGAGTGGATGCGCAGCTACCACCCCGAGACGGCGTTCGACGCGCAGGGGCGGCTGGTGCCGGAGCTGCGCGCGCTGGCGCCGGCGGGCCGACGCCGGATGAGCGCCAACCCGCACGCGAACGGCGGCACGCTGCGCCGGCCGCTGCGCCTGCCGGAGTTTCGCGCCTACGCCGTGCCGGTGCCGCGCCCGGGCGCCGCGACCGCGCAGGCCACCGAGCGGCTCGGCCGGTTCCTGCGCGACACGATGCGAGCCAACGTGGACAACCTCCGCGTTTTCGGCCCGGACGAAACCGCCTCGAACCGGCTGCAGGCGGTCTACGAGGCGAGCAAGAAGACGTGGATGGCGGAGTCGCGGCCCGAGGACGCCGACGGCGGGGAGCTCGCCCCCGACGGCCGCGTCATGGAGATGCTCAGCGAGCACACGCTCGAGGGCTGGCTCGAGGGGTACGTGCTGACCGGCCGGCACGGGTTCTTCTCCACCTACGAGGCGTTCGTCCACATCATCGACTCGATGTTCAACCAGCACGCGAAGTGGCTGGAGAAGAGCAAGGCGGAGGTGCGCTGGCGCGCCCCGATCTCGTCGCTCAACCTGCTCATCACCTCGCTGGTGTGGCGCCAGGACCACAACGGGTTCACGCACCAGGACCCCGGCTTCCTCGACGTGGTGACGAACAAGAGCGCCGAGGTGACGCGCATCTACCTGCCGCCCGACGCGAACTGCCTGCTCAGCGTCGCCGACCACTGCCTGCGCAGCACCGACTACGTCAACGTGATCGTGGCCGACAAGCAGCCGCACCTGCAGTACCTCGACATCGACGCCGCCGTGGTGCACTGCACCAAGGGGATCGGGATCTGGGAGTGGGCGAGCACCGACGGCGGCGAGGAGCCGGACGTGGTGATGGCGAGCGCCGGCGACGTGCCGACGATGGAGTCGCTCGCCGCGGTCGCGATCCTGCGCGAGCAATTTCCCCGACTCAAGATCCGTTTCGTCAACGTGGTCGACCTCTTCCGCCTGCAGCCCGACTCGGAGCACCCGCACGGGCTCTCCGACCGCGACTTCGACACGCTGTTCACCCGCGACAAGCCGATCATCTTCAACTTCCACGGCTACCCGTGGCTCATCCACAAGCTGGCGTACCGGCGCACCAACCACGACAACCTGCACGTGCGCGGCTACAAGGAGAAGGGGAACATCAACACCCCGCTCGAGCTGGCGATCCGCAACCAGGTCGACCGCTTCAACCTCGCGATCGACGTCATCGACCGCGTGCCCGGGCTGCAGGCGACGGGCGCGCGTGCCAAGGAGTGGCTGCGAGGGCAGATCATCGAGAGCATCGCCCAGGCGTTCGAGCACGGCATCGACCGGGCCGAGATCCGCGACTGGACCTGGCCCGACCAGGCGGCGCGATGAGCGCGCCCGCGCGGCGCCGGCCTCCGGCGTGGAGCGCGCTGGCTGCGCACGCCGAGGCGGTTCGCGGGCGACACCTGCGCGAGCTCTTCGCCGCCGACCCCGGCCGCGGGGAGCGGCTCGTGCTCGAGGCGGCGGGGGTCGTCCTCGACTACTCGAAGAACCGCGTCACCGACGAGACGCTGCGCCTGCTGCTGCAGCTCGCCGAGGAGTCGGGGCTGCGCCAGCGCATCGACGGGATGTTCCGCGGCGACAAGATCAACGTCACCGAGGGGCGGGCCGCGCTCCACGTCGCCTTGCGGGCGCCGCGCGGCGCGTCGATCGTCGTCGACGGCGAGAACGTCGTGCCGCGGGTCCACGCGGTGCTCGACCGGATGGCGGCGTTCGCGGAGCGGGTCCGCTTGGGCGAGTGGCGAGGCCACACCGGCGCGCGCATCCGCCACGTCGTCAACGTGGGGATCGGCGGCTCCGACCTCGGGCCGGTGATGGCGTACGAGGCGCTGCGCGCCTACAGCGACCGCGGCATGACGTTCCGCTTCGTCTCCAACGTCGACGCGACCGACCTCGTCGAGGCGACGCGCGACCTCGACCCGGCGGCGACGCTGTTCGTCATCGCCTCGAAGACGTTCACGACGCTCGAGACGATGACCAACGCCCGCAGCGCGCGGGCGTGGCTGCTCGGCGCGCTCGGCGGCGACGCCCGCGCGGTGGCGCGCCACTTCGTCGCGGTCTCCACCAACGCGGCGAAGGTCGTCGAGTTCGGCATCGACACGGACAACATGTTCGAGTTCTGGGACTGGGTCGGCGGCCGCTACTCGATGGACTCGGCGATCGGCCTCTCCACCATGCTCGCCATCGGGCCGGACGCATTCCGTGCGATGCTCACCGGTTTCCACGAGATCGACGAGCACTTCCGCACCGCGCCGTTCGACCGCAACCTGCCGGTCCTCAAGGCGCTGCTTTCGGTCTGGTACAACGACTTCTTCGGCGCGCAGACGGTCGCCGTGCTGCCCTACGAGCAGTACCTCAAGCGCTTCCCGGCGTACCTGCAGCAGCTCGCGATGGAGTCGAACGGCAAGCACGTCCGCCTCGACGGCGAGCCCGTCGAGGCCGACACGGGGCCGATCTACTGGGGCGAGCCGGGGACGAACGGCCAGCACTCGTTCTACCAGCTCATCCACCAGGGCACGCGCCTGGTGCCGGCCGACCTCATCGCCTTCGCCCGGCCGCTCAACCCGCTCGGCGACCACCACGACCTGCTCGTCGCCAACGTGTTCGCGCAGGCCGAGGCGCTCGCCTTCGGCAAGACCGCCGAAGAGGTGCGGGCCGAGGGCACGCCCGAGCGGCTGGTGCCCCATCGGACGTTCGCCGGCAACCGGCCGACCAACGTGCTCCTCCTCGACCGGCTCACGCCGGCGGCGCTCGGGCGGCTGGTGGCGCTGTACGAGCACGACGTGTTCACCCAGGGCGTGATCTGGGGGATCGACTCGTTCGACCAGTGGGGCGTCGAGCTGGGCAAGGTGCTGGCGCAGCGGATCGTGCCCGAACTCGCGAGCGCGTCCGAGCCGGAGCTCGCCCACGACGGCTCGACGAACGCGCTGATCCGGCGCTACCGCCGGATGAAACGCGACGCCGGCTGACGTTCTAGCTCTCGCCGGGAAGGGGGCAGCATGCAGATCGGGATGATCGGCCTGGGGCGGATGGGCGCCAACATGGTGCGGCGGCTGCTGCGCGCCGGCCACCAGTGCGTGGTCTACGACGTGTCGCCGGCCGCGGCGGTGGCGCTGGCGCAGGAGGGGGCCGTGGCGGCGGCCTCGCTTGCCGATCTGGCGGCGAAGCTCGAGCCGCCGCGCGCCGTCTGGATGATGGTCCCCGCCGCTGTCGTGGACCCGACGCTCGCCGGGCTCGCGCCGCTGCTCGCCGCCGGGGACACCGTCATCGACGGCGGTAACTCCTACTACGTCGACGACATCCGACGGGCGAAGGAGCTGGGGCCGAAGGGGATCCACTACCTCGACGTGGGCACCAGCGGCGGGGTGTGGGGGCTCGAGCGCGGCTACTGCCTGATGATCGGCGGCGAGCCCGAGGCGGTGCGCCGGCTCGAGCCGGTGTTCGCGGCGTTGGCGCCGGGCGCGGGCAGCGCGCCGCCCACGCCGGGACGCCCGCCGGGGAAGGGGACCGCGGAGCAGGGGTTCCTCCACTGCGGCCCGGCCGGCGGCGGCCACTTCGTCAAGATGGTCCACAACGGCATCGAATACGGGATCATGGCCGCCTACGCGGAGGGGTTGAACATCCTGCGCGGCGCCTCGGTGGGCCTGCGGGCGCAGGCGGCGGACGCGGAGACCACGCCGCTGCGCGACCCCGAGCGCTACCGCTACGAGTTCGACCTCGGCGAGGTCGCGGAGGTCTGGCGGCGGGGGAGCGTGATCGGCTCGTGGCTGCTCGACCTCACCGCCGGCGCGCTCGCGGGCGACCCGGAGCTCCCGTCGTTCGCCGGCCGCGTCTCCGACTCCGGCGAGGGGCGCTGGACGGTGCTCGCCTCGGTCGAGGAGGGCGTCCCAGCCCCGGTGCTCACCGCGGCGCTGCACGAGCGCTTCTCCTCGCGCGGCAACGCCGACTACGCCGGCCGCGTCCTCTCGGCGATGCGCTTCGCGTTCGGCGGCCACGAGGAGAAGGCGCGGTGAGCGGGGCGCCGGCCGACGCGCTCGTCTTCTACGGTGCCAGCGGCGACCTCGCGTTCAAGAAGATCTTCCCGGCGCTGCAGAGCATGGTCCGCCGCGGCGTCCTGCGCGTGCCGGTGATCGGGGTCGCCAAGTCGGGCTGGACGCTCTCCGACCTCCAGGCCCGTGCCCGGGCGAGCGTGACAGAGCACGGCGGCGGGGTGGACGCGGACGCCTTCCCGAGGCTTGTGGCCCTGCTCCGTTACGTGGACGGCGACTACGCCGAGGCGACGACGTTCG
>JAKAFI010000270.1:0-1791 GCA_021818005.1 Acidobacteriota bacterium
TGGCGACGTCCCGGTCGGCCGGCGTGCTCTCCCAGGTCAGTAGGTGGAACAGCTCGTGGGCAACGCTGAACGCACGGCGGCCTGGTGCCTCGCCGGCGTTCACCAGGACGGCGTCGCCGAACTCCCCTCTGAACGTGGCGCCTGATCCTCCCTTGAGGCCGGTCACGAAGATCTTGATCCCGTGCCGCTGTTCCAGGACCTCCTGCAGGCCGGGCGCCGGCATGTCGCCAACGCCGAGGGCCCTGCGCGCCTGTTCGGCCCATTCCGAGACATCCTCGAACGTTGTCTGTCTCGGCTTCACTTCATAGCGCAAAGCTAGGGTCGAGGGTTCGAGGTGTGCGAGACGTTCGAGGAACGCGTAGCGGCGACAGCGCTCGATAAACAGAGCCTCTTCGTCAATGCGGACTTGGTCGGCGGCCGGCTGCCGCCAGAGCACGAAGGCCGGGGATGCGACCGGCTGTAGCCCGAGGACGACCAGAGGTGAAACGTGGAACAGCTCGCTGAGGCGGGCCAACTCCGGCGCCTTGAGCGCCCGCTCGCCCTTCTCGAGGTTGGACACCACCTGCTTGTGCTCGAGGCCAAGCGCGCCGGCGAGTTGCGCCTGTGTGAGTCCCCGCGCCACGCGGAGCGATGCGATGCGCTCGCCGATGACGGCGTTGGTGGTAGACATAGCGGCCTCTCCTCCTGGCATGCTGCCCTCTCGCGGGTCCTCTCGCCTTGACTAATAGTGCGCTAGATGCGCTCGAAAGTCAAGATATTCTTTACGACCGCTTGCTTGGTTGCAGCATGGCTCCCCAACGGAAGGCGGGCACATCGCCCGCGTGGTCGCGACGCTGATGGCTCTGCAATCCAGGTTGCGCTGCTCGATTTCGCGGGCGTACGCGGTCAGGCGCGACAGCGCCACTTTGCGGCGATTCAGGCTGCAATGAATGGATAAACCAGGGACAGTCACCGGTTTTCGCAGGCCGCGATCCTCGTGCGCCCGGGACTGGATGTCCGCGGCCGCGAGTCCCCTCACGGCAAAACCCGGAGTGTCCCCCGCCGCTCCCAGCGGCCTGGCACCCCACGGCGACGAGCCTGCGCTTACTCGAGGAACTCCGCCACCGTCTGGATGATGACCCCCGCGGTGACTTCAGGCCGGTTCATGAACCGCCCGAAGTGCTTCTGGTCGCCGGTCAAGAGGTGGGTCGCCTTGCATCGGATCGCCGCTTCAAGGATCGGGCGATCCTTCTCCGGTAGCGCCACCGGGCAGATACCTCCCCGCCCGGAAGGGACGAGCTTGACCGCCGCAGAGAGTGCTTCGAACCGCGGCATCGAACCAGGGAATTTGATCTCGAGGTTACGGCGGGCTTCTTCCACCGCATAGGCCGTCGTCGCCAACCGCCAGTGCCCGCGGATCCCCAACTCGACGACCAGCGCCGCCTTGCCTGACTCGTTATGCGCCGCGGTGAACAGGACGTTGGCGTCGAGGAAGACGCGAATCACGGGCGGCGGCCCAGGCGCCGGAGGATCCGATCGCGTTCTTTCGGCGACAGGCGATCCTCTCCGTCCCACCGTCGGATGTCGTCGTCGGAATACGTCTCGACTTCCATCACCACGGCCGGGCGCAGCACCAGCTCGCCGTCCCTCTCCTCCGCGGCGACGACACCACCCGCCTCGATGCCCAGGCGCTTCCTGATCTGGGCCGGCAGTGTGACCTGTCCGCGGCTGGAAACGATCAACGTCTGGCGTGACAAAGGCGCCTCCATATCTTCCGCATTTCAGTATATCCGAACGTCGTGCGCCATGCCA
>JAKAFI010000270.1:1891-4497 GCA_021818005.1 Acidobacteriota bacterium
CAGGCGCTTCCTGATCTGGGCCGGCAGTGTGACCTGTCCGCGGCTGGAAACGATCAACGTCTGGCGTGACAAAGGCGCCTCCATATCTTCCGCATTTCAGTATATCCGAACGTCGTGCGCCATGCCACCGCCACGCGCGAACCGGGACGGCCGATGCGAGCATCGGCCGCTACACAGACCGGGCTGATTCGGGGCGCGACGGCACGAAGAGTCAGTCTTTGATCCAGTGTTCGACGGGGCGCGAGAGGAACTCCTCGAGCGGGAGGCCGTCGCCGCCGACGAGCAGCCGGCGGCGCGGGTTGAACGCCTCAGCGAACGCCGCGACCCCCGGTTGCGCCTCGTGGGTGCGGCCGCTCTTCACCTCGATCGCCGTGAGTTCGCGCCCGCGACGGACGACGAAGTCGACCTCCCGATTGTGGTCCCGCCAGTAGAACAGCTCACAGGTGCCCACGACCGCGGCGTTGGCGAGGTGCGCCCCCACGGCCGTTTCGACCAGCCGGCCCCAGACCTCGCGGTCCGCGCGCACCTCGTCGAAGCCAAAGCCGGACTGCGCGCTCATCAGCGCCGTGTTGAGCACCTGCAGCTTCGGGCTCGAGCCGCGCTGACGCACGGCTTCACCCGCGAACTTCGCGAGACCCGTCAACATCCCGGCGCCGGAGAGCAGGTCGAGGTAGTGCGCGAGGGTCGTGGTGTTTCCGGCTTCGTGGAGCTGGCCGAGCATCTTCGTGTAGGACAGGATCTGCCCCGAGTAGCGGCAGCCGAGCTCGAACAGACGGCGCAGGAGCACCGGTTTGTCCACGCGCGTGAGCAGCAGCACGTCGCGTGAGATCGTGGTCTCGACCAGCGCATCGAGCACATAGGCGCGCCAGCGCTCCGGCTCGCGCACCAGCGGCGCCGCACCCGGATACCCCCCGTAGTAGACGAAACGTTCGACCGACCAGCCGAACGCCTCACGCATCTCCGCGAACGACCAGTGCGGGACGCGCAGCACCTCGAAGCGCCCAGCCAGGCTCTCCGACAGCCCCCGCTGGATCAGCAGCGGCGCCGACCCGAGCACGACGACCTTCACGCAGCGCTTCCGGCGAGTATCTTCATCCCACAGGCGCTTGACCGACTCGGACCAGCCGGGGATCTTCTGGACCTCGTCGAGGACCAGCACCGACGCTCCCCCGCCGGCCGCCAGCCGCGCCGCGTCCCACTGTTGCGCGATCCACTCGGGACCGCGCAACGCCGGCTCGTCGGCGCTGGCAAAGACGGTGGCGAGGTCGGAACCCTCCATGACCTGCTGCACGAGCGTCGTCTTGCCGACCTGCCGCGGCCCCGCCACGACCTGGATGAACCGCCGCGGCTCCGCCAGTCGCCGCGTCAGTGTGGCGGCCTGAGGGCGGACGAACGATCTTCCCCGTTTACTCATAGCGCTGAGTAATTTTACTCAATGAACTGAGCAAACCGCAAGTGACGGGTGCTCCGGCCCGGCTGGACCGCGGTCATGCCGCCTGGCCGATCGCCGAACCGGCGTTCTTGCATTTCGATTGGAGCGCGTCAGGGCGGAAGCGCCCGACAGAAGGTGAGGACGAGACCGCGGGCGCGGAACGCGGTCGCCACGTCCGGCGAGATTGCTTCGCCCCGCCTGCGGCGCCGCCGCAGGCGGGGCTCGCAATGACGCGGATGCCGGGAGTTCCCGGGGCGGGCGATATCCCGAGGTCAATCTGTCACCCATGTCCCGAGGTCGTACAGGCAAGCCCCGCCCCTACATTCCGATGCGAGCGAGTCGCGGGAAACGTCGCGGGGACCGACACGGGCGGGGGCAAGCCCCGCCCCTACGTCACGGCGGGCCATTGCCAGGCAGGTCGCGGCTCGTCGGTCGATGCGAGCGTCGGCCGCGAGGCAGACCGAGCCAGGAAGCGCGCCACCGGGTTGGGGCAAGTCTGCTAGCATCAATAGGAAAAGGAGCACGGGGATGGCTGCGCACGAGCGGATCGAGGTCAACCCGAAGGTGATGCTGGGCAAACCGGTCATCCGGGGGACTCGCGTGAGCGTCGAACTCGTCCTGCGCAAGCTGGCGGAGGGCGCGACGGAGGCCGACCTGCTCGACGGCTACCCCGGCCTGACGGCGGCCGACATCAAGGCGGCCATTTCCTATGGGGCCGATGCCGTCGCGCACGAAGAAACCCTCGAGTTGAAGCGATACCCATCGGTCGCCGAAGGTTGATCGATGCGCTTTCTTGCGGACGAGAGCTGCGATTTCGCGGTGGTCCGTGCCCTTCGGGCCGCCGGACACGACGTCAAGGCTGTCGTCGAGACACAATGCGGCGCCACCGATGAGAGCGTGATCGCGCTGGCGCTGTCTGCGGTGCTTCTGAGGCAATGTCGTTCAGGTCCATGAACGACATTCCACGGTGTCAGGATTGACCTTGACAATTCAGTGGTCGTGGGTACATTGGGCGGTGTACTTGCTCCCCGTCCGACACGCCGCAAGGCCCGGGCGGGGTTATTTTTTGTCGTCAGGAGTTCTGCGGAGGGCGGATGCGCGTTGAACCCGCAACGAAGCGCGCCGTAGCGTTCATTGACGGCCAGAACCTGTTTCACGCGGCCCGAGAGGCATT
>JAKAFI010000271.1 GCA_021818005.1 Acidobacteriota bacterium
GGTCGAGCGCACGGCCCCGGAGCCGGTAGGTGAGCGTGACGGCGGTGTAGTACTTCGGGTTCGTCGCGGCGCGTTCTCCGGCGATCTCGACTTCGAGGCCGGTGAGCTGCTGGTGCATCTTCCCGAGGATCGCCACGACGTCCATCGCGGTGCAGCCCGCGACCCCGATGAGCAGGTGCTCCATCGGACCGGCGCCGGCGTGGCCGGGCCGGCCTGGTGCGTCGATCGTGACCGCGTGCCCACTCTGCGAGCGCGCCTCGAACCTCAACCCGGACTGCCACGCCAGCGTGGCCGTCGTGCGTTCCGCCATCACGTCCTCCCGGGCATCCGCCCGCCCGGAGTTTAGCAGCGGGTCACGGAACCAGCGCCGAGAGGAGCAGCAGGAGGAGCAACCCGACGGCCAGGACCTCGAGACCTCCGCTGCTGGTGACTTCGCGTGCCTGGCGGTGCATACCGGCCTCCCGACGCGGTGCGGCGGCGTCCCGTAAGCGTCTACGAATGGAAGAGCGAATATGTCATACGCGAATATATCCAATGCTATAAAAACATAACGCGACCACTATACTGCTGCGAGAGACCGGCGACGGTGGTTGAACCCTGCACGTCGGGTGCGCGTGGCCGGCCCAGCGTTGGCTGCGTGGCCGGCGAGGAGCCGGCACGGAGAGGAGTTCCACAGATGAGAGCCCTCGTCCTCGCGCCGATCCTGTTGGCGTCTACCGGCCTCGCCGCCGGCCCGCCGGTGGTCGTCTCGCAAGCCGGGTCGGGCCGGACGCTGTCGATGACTGTGTACAACGTCGGGCGGGCGCTGGTGCGCGACGCCAGACCGGTGACGCTTCCTGCCGGCGTGTGCGCCCTCGAGTTCCAGGACATCGCGGAACGCGTGATGCCCCAGACCGTCGCGATCGCCGGCGGGGATGTCAGCGTGCTCGAGCAGAACTACGAGTACGACCTCCTCTCGCCGCAGACCCTCCTTGCCAAGTACCTGGGTCGCGACGTCACGCTGGTGACCGAGGAGCCGGGAACGACCGCGGGGACGGTCGTGCGCCGGGAGATGAAAGGGCGCCTGCTGTCGATCGACAACGGGACGGTGTGGCGGATCGACGGCCGCATCGTGTCGAACCCGCCGTACCGCGAGCTGATCTTCGACCAGCTCCCGGAGAACCTGCGCGAGCGCCCGACCCTGGTCTGGCTGCTGTCGTCGGGGCGCGCCGGTGAGCGCCGGCTCGAGGCGACGTACCTGACCGGCGGGCTGACGTGGAAGGCGGACTACGTCCTCACCCTCGACCAGGCCGGGGACGAGGGCAGCCTGCTCGGCTGGGTCACGCTCGACAACACGTCCGGCGCGTCGTACCCCGACGCGACGGTGCAACTGGTCGCCGGCGAGGTCCACCTCGCCCCGGCCCCGCGGGGCGGGCCGCAGCCGATGATGATGGCCGCCAAGGCGGCAGGCGCCGAGATGAAGGAAGAGGCGTTCGCCGAGTACCACCTCTACACGCTCGAGCGCCCGACGACGGTGAAGGACAGGCAGAAGAAGCAGGTCGCGCTCCTCGAGGCCGAGGGTGTCAAGGTGTCCAGACGGTACGTGGTCGAGAGCCCGCAGTGGTGGTACCTGCAGCCGATCGGCACGCAGAAACAGGACGTGCGGGTCGACGTCGAGTTCGCCAACCGCGCCGCGAACCTGCTCGGGATGGCGCTCCCGGCCGGCGTCGTGCGCCTCTACCAGAAGGACCGGCGGGGAACGGCGCAGTTCGTCGGCGAGGACCGCATCGAGCACACGCCGAAGGACGAGGACGTGACGGTCACGATGGGGAACGCCTTCGACATCGTGGCCGAGCGGCGGCAGACGGAGTACCGCAAGCTCGCCGACAACCTCTACGAGGACGCGTTCGAGGTGACGCTGCGCAACCACAAGGACACGCCGGTCACCGTCGATGTTCGCGAGCGGATCGGGGGCGATTGGGAGATGCTGGCGAACTCCCACCCGTTCCGCAAGCTCTCGGCCGCCGGGGTGGTCTTCGCGGTGCCGGTGCCGGCCAACGGGCAGGCCGTCCTCACCTACAAGGTGCGAGTCCGCTTGTGAACCGGCGCGACGTCAGGCCCGCGCGGTGAGTGCGCCGCAGTAGAAGCCAGGGTAGATCGCGGCGCAGCGTTCGACCTGCGCCGGGCTGACCTCGACTGCGCGGAACCCGGCCCGCTCGAGCGCTCGCGTCCAGCCGCCCACGCTCATGAAGCCGGGGCGTTCGCGCACGCCGGCGATCAACGGAGCGCGGCGATACTCCTCGAGCAGGGTGAACGGAAGCTCCAGGTGGACCGGCGCGGTCGGCCCGGGGCGGAGCAGCTCACCGAGCACGAGCGCGCCGCCGGGGGAGAGCAGGGCGCGCAGGTTCGCCAGCGCCGCGATCGGGTCCTGCGCCAGGTGCAGCGTGTTGACGCCGAACACCACGTCGATGCTGCCCGGGGCGAGGCCCTGCGAGCCGGGGTCGAGGTTGATGTCGAGGCGTAGCGACCGCAGCTCGGCGGCCGGCGGCAAAGCCTGCTGCACGGCCCTGGTGCCGCGCCGCAGGAACGCGGGCTGCAGCTCGGTGAAGACGTACGCGGACGGCGTCGCCCCCGCCTGCACGAGCGCCGCGAGCGCTGCTTGCGCCGCGCTGCCGCCGCCGCCGCCGACCTCGAGCACACGGCAGCCGGCGCGGGCCGCGCGCGCCACCGCGGCGCCCGCGATGACGTTGTTCGGCGCGTAGAGCGGGTTGGCGTTGGAGAAGTAATCGAACCACAGGCCCAGGGTGGCGGGACCGAACAGCGCGTCCTCGCCGCGCTGCTCGCCGCGCAGGACGGCGGGCAGCGCCGCGGCGCAGCGGGCGAGCACCTCGTACGCCGGGGCGGCGGCGGGCGTGATGCGCTCGGCCTCGGCACGGGTCTCGACGGAGGTCGTTCGTGGGGAGCGAGGCTCCGCGAGCCGCCATCCGCTTCCCTCCTCTTCGGCGAGGCCGTACAGCGCGAGGGTCTCGAGCAGCCAGCGCAGCGCGAGCGAGCCGGCCTCGCTCCAGTTGCGCTCGGGCAGGAGGGCGTCGGCGGCGGGCTGCACACCGGGGCCGAGCTCGAGCGCGGCCGCCACCTCCCAGGCCAGGGCGCCGATATACCGGTCGAGGCGCTGGCACGCTTGCCGGAACTCCTCGTCGAGGACGCCGGGCGGGAGGTCGGCCGCGATCGCTCCCAGGTCCGACGGGATCGTCATCGGCAGGCGCGGCATCTCAGGCGGCTCCCTGCGCCGCGAAGTACTCCTCGACGGCGCCCAGCACCGCGTGCGAGGACGAAAGCTCCGACAGCCGGCGGCGCAACGTCCGCCCCTCGGGGAGGCCGTGCGTGTACCAGCCGGTGAACCGCCGCAGCTTGTGCAACGCCGTGCGCTCGTCCTCGCGCGCCACGACCTCGCCGAAGTGGGCCCGCATGAGCTCGCGGCGCTGGCCGAGCGAGGGCCAGGCATAGGCCTCGCCGCGCAGCAGCGCCGCCGCCTGCGCGAAGATCCAGGGGTTGGTCAGGCTCGCGCGGCCGATCATGACCGCGTCGCAGCCGGTCGCGTCGCGCATCGCGACGGCCTCCTCGGCGCTCGTCACGTCGCCGTTGCCGATCACCGGGATCGGGAGCGCGCGCTTGAGCTCGGCGATCGCGCTCCAGTCGGCGCGGCCCGAGAACTGCTGCCGGGCCGTGCGGGGGTGGAGGGTGACCGCGTCGGCTCCCTCGTCACGGCAGATGGCGCCCAGGGCGAGGAACGTCTCGGCGCCCTCGCGCAGGCCGAGGCGGAATTTCACCGTGAGCGGGATGGTGACGGCGGCGCGCACGGCGCGGACGATGCGGCCGGCCAGCGGCAGGTCGCCGGTGAGGGCGGCTCCGGCGCACCCCTTGAGGACCTTGTTCGCGGGGCAACCCATGTTGACGTCGCAGACGTCGGCGCCCATCCCCTCGACCAGGCGTGCGGCCTCGGCCATCTTCGCCGGGTCGGAGCCGTAGATCTGGATCGCGAGCGGCCGCTCCTCGTCGACGAAGTGGAGCATTTTCAACGTGCTCGGGCGCTGCCGGGTGAGCCCCTCGCTCGAGATGAACTCCATCGACACGAGGCCGCAGCCGCCCAGCCTGCGGATCAGCAGGCGGAAGTCCCGGTCGGTGATCCCCGCCATCGGGGCCAGGATCAGCGGCGGATCGACGGGAACGGTCCTGAGCGGCAGCATGCGGCGGAGTATACCAACCGGGTACGGGCGCCCCTCACGAAGCGCCGGGAACGACCGCGGCGAGGCGCGCCAGCAGCTGGCCGCGCGAGCTGATCCCGAGCTTCGCGTAGGCGTGCTTGAGATGGTCCTTGACCGTGTACTCGGTGATGCCGAGGTGGCCCGCGATCTCGCCCGCCTTCTGGCCGCGGAGGAGGAACGCCAGGACCTCCGCCTCGCGGCGCGAGACCTGGACCTCGCACAGGCGGCGGC
>JAKAFI010000272.1 GCA_021818005.1 Acidobacteriota bacterium
TGACGGCCGCCCGGGCCGCGCTGCGGCTGCACCGGCCGACGGTCGCGCGCGCCTGGGCCGCGCGCGGCGGCGAGCGCTGCGGCGACTGCCTGGTCGAACGGGCCGAGGCGGAACGGCAGCTCGCCTGGGGCGCGGCGCCGGCCGCCCGCCCGGCGAGGTTCCTCGAGATGCTGCAGACCGCGGCGCGGGCGCGCCGGCTGCTGTCGGACCGCGACCCGTTGCGCGCCCGGGCGGCGGTGCTCGAGGCCGAGGCAGATGTGGAGCTTGGCCGCTTCGCCGCCGCGGTCCCCCTCCTCTCCGGCGACGTGGCCACGCAGCCCCGCTTCGACTGGGTCTGCCGGCGGCTCGTGATGCTGCAGTCGCGGGACGGCAGCGTCTGGCCGGCCGGCCTCGAGGCGCTCGGGCGGAGCAACCGCGACCGCCGCGTCGCCGCCTTATGGCACGCCCTGGCCGATGCGAGGCAGGGCGACCGCTCGGGGCTCGAGGCGCTCGCCCGCAGCGGGTTTCCCGATCTGCCGGCGCAGTGGGCGGCCGAGGCGCTCGGCCGCTCCGGGGTGACGGTGGCTCCGTCGGCCGAGCGGCTGGTGGTGCCGCACGCCCCGGCGTGGGCCGCCGACCTGTTGGCGGCCGGCCGGGTCGCGGACGCGGTGTTCGCCTGGCGCGCGCAGCTCGAGGGTGAGCGCGACGGCGGGCGGGGGTGGCTGGGCCTGGTGGAGCTGGCGGCGATGCCGCCGCTGGAGGCGATCCCGCTGCTCGTGCGGGGCGAGCCGCGGCTGCTCGCGGGGCCGTGGCAGGGGCTGCCGCGCGAGCTGCTGCAGCGCTACCTGCCGCTGCCGTGGCGGGCCGAGGTCGAGGCCGCCGCGCGCCGGACCGGCGTGCCGCCGTGGGTGCTCGCCGGCCTCGTGCGGCAGGAGTCGGCGTGGAACCCGAGGGCGCGCTCCGCCGCGGGGGCGCTCGGCCTCGCCCAGATGCTGCCGGACGTCGCCGCCGAGACGGCGCGCGGGGTGGCCGGGACCTCACCGACCGGCGACCTCTTCGATCCCGAGCGCAACTTGATGCTCGGCGCCGCGTACCTGGCGCGCCTGCGGCAGTCGTTCGGGGGCTCGTGGACGGCGGCGTTGGCCAGCTACAACGCCGGGACGAGGCGGGTGCTGGAGGCGTGGGAGCGCGGCGGTCGCCACGACGGGCCGGCGTTCGTCGAGAGCCTGGAGATCCCCGAGACCTGGGACTACGTGCACCGCGTCGTGCTCCTCGCCGAGGGCTACCGGATCGTGTACTGGCCGGACGGGAGGCCGTACCCATGGACGTGATCGAGGTGTCGTCGCAGCGCCGGCGTCAGCTCGTGGACGTCACCAGCTTCGTGCAGGAGGCGGTGGCCGCCTCCGGGGTCACGGACGGGGTGTGCCACGTCGCGGTGCCGCACACCACGGCCGCGGTGCTGCTCAACGAGAACGCGGACCCGGCGGTCGGCGACGACATCGTGGCGGCGCTCGGCGCGATGCTCCCCGCCGTCGCCTGGCGGCACGCCGAGGGGAACTCGGACGCGCACCTCCTCTCCTCGCTGGTCGGGCACTCGGTGACGGTGCCGATCAACGACGGGGAGCTCGCGCTCGGCCGCTGGCAGGCCGTCTACCTCCTGGAGCTCGACGGGCCGCGCAAGCGCGAGCTCTGGATCACCTGCCTGCGGGCGTGAGCGCGTCGTCGGCCGGCCAGCGAGCCGGTCACCGAGACCCGGTGCGCCGCTCGTGGACGACGCGCAGGTACAGCGCCTCCAGGCGCGCCACCCTGGCCTCGGTGGAGAAGTGCGAGCGCACCCGCTCCCGCCCGGCGGCGGCGAGCCCCGCGGCGAACTCGCGGTCGCGCAGCAGGCGGGTGACCGCGGCGGCGAGCGTCGGCACGTCCCGCGCGGGGACCACGAGCCCGCAGACCCCGTCCTCGACCAGCTCGGGGTTGCCGGCGACCGCCGTGACCACGACCGGTTTGCCGAGCGCCATCGCCTCGCGGACCGTGCCGGTGATGCCGGTGCCCGCCCACGACGGGTCGACGACGACGTCGCACGCCGCCAGGACGTCGGGGATGTCGGTGCGGGCCATCGTCGCGCTGACGGCTCCGGCGAGCCCCATCTCGCGCGCCAGCTCGAGCACCCCGCCGCGCTGTGACTCCGAGGTGCACGCTACGAGCAGCAGGTGTGCCTCCGGGTGATCGGCGCGGATCGCCGGGAACGCCCGCAGGAGCTCCTTCCACCCCTTCCAGTCGCGCATGCCGACGTGGCCGACGACACGCGCCTCGGGCGCGATGCCGAGCTCGGCCCGGACGGCGCCGGGGTCGGTGCGGTCGGGGTCGAAGCGGGCGAGGTCGACGCCGGCATAGACCACGCTGACCTTGTCCGGGCGGATGCGGCCGCTGGTGATCACCACCTGGCGGATGCTCTCGGCCACCGTGACGATCCTTCCCACCCGCCGCGAGCGGTACTTGATGCGGTTCCAGGTGTCGAGCGGGAACGAGACGCCGCGGTTGACGATGAGGCCGTAGCGCCCGCCGAGGAAGGTGGCGCCCCACGCGACGGCGTGGGCGACCCCCTTGTGGACGTGGACGAGATCGACCGCGCGCTCGCGCGCCAGGCGGGCGAAGCGGACGATCGACGGCACGTCGAACTCGTGGCGCAGCGCCAGCGGCACGTGCTCGACGCCGGCGGCGGCGCAGCGCGCGGCCATCTCCTCGCTCGCCGGGGTGACGACGGTGACGGTGTGCCCGCGTGAGGCGAGGCCGGCGGCGGCCTCGAACATCTGCACCACCGAGCCGGTCACGAAGCCGGTCTTCTCGAGCATCTCGACGATGGTGAGCGCTTCCATGGCCGCCGGTTCCGGAGCACGACGGGCCGCAAGGGAGCGCCTTGCGGCCCGCCGTCTCAGAGCGTCACGATCGCCGCCCGCCTACATGACCGCCGTCGGCGGCGCCGGTTCGTCCGGCGCGCCGGCCTTGCGCAGCGGCACGTAGACCAGGTACGCGGCGAGGATCACGAACACCGGGATCGCCAGCCACGGGGCGATGCCGGAGAAGCCCGGCACGGTCCAGAACTGCGGCGGCTGGTGCATGCGGTCGCGGATGAACACCACGGTCGCGATGAACAGCCCCATCAGCGCCTCGCCCGCGATCAGGCCCGAGGCCGCGAGGACCCCGGCGTTCTCGACGCGCGCCTTCTGCGCGTCGTTGAAGCCCCGCTTCTCCCGCATCCGGTCGACGAGGCCGCGGATCATGCCGCCGATGAAGATCGCGAACGTGGTCTCGAGCGGCAGGTACATGCCGACCGCGAACAGCATCGGGCTCTTCACCTTGACCATGATCAGCGCGATCCCCATCGCGATCCCGACCAGCACCAGCGGCCACGCCATCTGGCCGCCGACGATCCCCTGCGACAGCGCGGCCATCAGGCCGGCCTGCGGCGCCGGCAGGTTCTTGCCGCCGAACCCTCCGGTGGCCGGGTGCGCCGCCAGGTCGGAGACGTGCAGCACGTACAAGGGGAAGAACATCACCAGGCCGGCGACCAGCACGCCGATGATGTCCCCGATTTCCATCTTCCACGGCGTGCCGCCGAGGATGTGCCCGACCTTGAGGTCCTGCAGCATCTCGCCGGCCACGGCCGCGGAGACGCAGCCGATCGCCGCCACGCCGAGGACGGCGGCGACGCCCTGCGTCCCCTTCATCCCCACGATGACCATCGTGAGCGCGGCGACGACCGTCGTCGCCAGCGTGAGGCCGGAGATCGGGTTGTTCGACGACCCGATCAGGCCGACCAGGTTGCCGGAGACCGCGGCGAAGAAGAAGCCGGTGATGAGCATGACGATGGCGGCCAGGATCGCGGGCCCGATCGCCTTGGTGAAGTAAGCGTACAGCGCGATCATCAGGACGAAGATCAGCGCGATGCCGAAGAGGACGACCTTGAAGCTGAGGTCGCGCTCGGTGCGCTCGGTCGCGGCCGCGGCGGAAGCGGACTTGCGGACGTCCGCGACGCCGCGGCTGATGCCGAGCATGAGGTTCTTGCGCATCCTCCAGAGCGTGTAGCACGCCCCCACGAGCATCCCGCCGACCGCGATCGGCTTGACCACGAACTGGTACAGGTGGTTCGTCAGCAGCGCCCAGTTCTGCACCCCGTCGGTGGTGTACTGGGCGATCATCTGCGGGCCGAGGAAGTAGACGAGGAGCGGCACGAACATCCCCCACGCCAGCACGCCGCCGGCGAAGTTGAGGGCGCCGAGCTCGGGGCCGATGATGTAGCCGACGCCGATGTAGGCGGGGGTGGCCGCCGGCGCCGAGATCGTCGTCACGCCGCCCGCCGTGAGCGCCTTGGCGTTGCTGTCGAGCCCGAGCCGCACCGAGCTCTCGTTGACCTTCCCGACGGCGAGCTGGAAGTCGTTGGAAGAGCGGAAGATGCCCAGGCCGTCCAGGAGCTTGATCAGGGCGC
>JAKAFI010000019.1 GCA_021818005.1 Acidobacteriota bacterium
GAGCAGCCGGCCCGCGGCGTCGAGCGTGCGGTGCTCGCGGATGCAGGCGAGCACGTCGGCGAGCGGGCCGTCCTCGGCGCGCGCGACGAGCGCGTCCTGGGTCGCCACGACGCGCACGCCGGCGGCGCGCGCCAAGCGCACGAGCGCGGCGTTGCGCGCCTCCTCGCCGCGGCGCTGGTGGCGCTGCACCTCCACCGCCACGCGCTCCGGGCCGAAGATCCCGGCGAGGCGGCGCAGCACCGCGGCGGCCGCCTCCTCGCCGCCCTCCTCCAGCGCCCGCAGCAGCGGCCCGCCCGTCCCGCCGGTGAGCGCGACCAGGCCCGCCGCGTGCTCCTCGATCAGCTCCCATGACACCCGGCCTTCCCCCTTTCGGGGAGACGTGGTCAGTGGTCCGTGGTCAGTGGTCAGTGGGTCGTGGTCAGTGGTCCGTGGTCCGTGGTCCGACCCACCCACCCGTGGGGCGTGGTCAGTGGTCCGTGGTCCGTGGGCCGAGACGGCGGACGACAGAGATGGAGACGCGGACCACGGTCCACGGTCCACGGTCCACGGTCGTCCAAGGGCGGCATCGCTGAGCAGGCGGCAGAGGTTCGACCAGCCGCGGGCGTTCTGCACGAGCAGCGGCAGCCGCGACCCGTCCGCGAGCACCGCCTCCGCGCCGGCGATCGCCTCCACCCCCGCCGCGGCCGCCGCCTTGTGGAAGCGCGGGACCCCGTACACGCCGGCGCGGTCGGCCACCGCGACCGCAGGCAGGCCGAGCGCCGCCGCCCGCTCCGCAACCGCCTCCGGCTCGCTTGCCCCCTCGAGGAACGAGAACGCCGTGTGCGCGTGTAATTCGCAATACCGTGGTCCGTGGTCCGTGGTCCGTGGTCCGACCCGCCCACCCGTGGTGCGTGGTCCGTGGTCCGTGGTCCCCGGAGCACCAGGTGTGTGAGAACTCAGGCGCTCTCTTGAAGGCGGTTGATCAGACCCGACAATGGCATACGCACATCGATGATGGCTTGTTCGATCGTGGTCAGTTCCTCGTGCGTCAGGTACTGGAGACGTTCTGCAACCAACATGAGCGTGTGAAGCTCCGCCAAGCTCCCGCGCGCAATCGAAAGGTGCTGGAGAAACTCTCTCGTGTGTTTCCGCGCTTGACCCTCGGCAATATTGGCCGGAACGCTGACCGCTGATCTCCGAATCTGGTCTGCCAGCGAGAACTGCTCGTGCCTCGGCAGGCTCCGAACAAGGTGGTATGTCAGGGGAACAAGCTCCATCGCTCGTTGCCAGACTTTCAAGTCGCGGTAGTCTTGCACCTTCTCCGCCATCTTTGCCTCCGTTCTTCGGACCACGGACCACGGACCACGGTCCACGTCTCTCAGCCTTCGGACCACGGACCACGGACCACGGTCCACGTCTCTCAGCCTTCGGACCACGGACCACGGACCACGGACCACGTCTCTCAGTCATACAACCCATCCGCGAACCAGCGGCGGGCGAGGCGGTCGAAGTGGAGGCGCAGCAGCGAGCCGTCGGTGGTGGCGACATCGAAGTCGTCGCGCGCGAACCGCTCACCGCCCCACCAGTCGCCGGCGAACCGGTAGGGGCCGCCCCAGGCGACCACGATGCCGCCGATCGCCTCGACCCACACCACCACCGGCCGCCCGTCCACGGCGTCCACCCGCGCGTCGCGCGGCGGGCGGAACGCCCGTAAGACAGTTGGAACCGGGGTTCGGGTTTCGGGGCCCGGGGTTCGAAAACGATCATTGTCGTTCCCGAGCCCCGAGCCCCGAGCCCCGAGTCCCGGTCTCTCAACCCCAAACCCCGAACCCCGGCTTTCAGGCAACGCGAACGGGGCGAGCGCGCACGCGCCGGGGCGGTGGGTGTCGGGGACGGCGGGGGCGCCGACACGGTCGGGGCCGACCAGCGCCGCCAGGCGCGCCAGCGTCGTGGAAAGCTTCGCCGGCGCCGGCAGTGCGGGTCCGAACAGCGACCCCTGCGCGAGCCGCACCCGGCCGGGGGTGACCAGCGCCGCCACCCCCTCCACCGGCGCCCCCGGCGGGTGCGTCTCGAGCTGCAGCCGCGCGAGCGCCAGCACGGCGGGGACGTCGCGCGTCGGCGCGGTGAGCGCGAGCTGCACCTCGCGCCGCCCACCCCCTTCCAGGTGCAGCTCGAGCAGGACGCCGGCGAACCCCTCGCCGCGCAGCTCCAGGCGCTGCGCGAGGCGGGCGAGGAGACCGCTCGTCACGAACAGGAACGGCTCCAGCGTTCCGACCGGGTCGTCGAGCTCGACCCCTTCGCGCAGCGCCTCGCGCGCCGGGTCGGGGATGAACGCCTCCGCCGGCTCGCCGCAGGCGAGGCGGTGCAGCGGCACCCCAGCCGGGCCGAGCCGCAGGGCGACCTCGCGCCGCGCGAGGTTCGCCAGCTCGCCCGCGGTCGCGAGCCCCCAGCGCGCCAGCATCGCCGCGGCCTCCGGCGGCGGCTCGAGCAGCGCCAGCGGCCGCGGCGCCATGAACGCGCGCTCGTCGCCGGCGCGCACCACGACCGCGTCGCCGCAGCGGGCCGCGATGCGGGCGACGCCGGCGCCGGACGCGATACCGGCGCGCGCCTCCAGCCCGACGCGCCGGCAGGCGCGCAGCAACTCGTGCGCGATGCGCGGCTCAGCGCCGAAGCGCGGCAGGAGGCCGCCGACGTCGAGGGCGATCTCGCCGGGACCGCGGCGCATCAGGCGCGGCGAGAAGCCGCCCGCCGCGTCGGCGAGCGCCTCGTCCGCCGCCGCGGCAGCCGCCGCGGGCGTCACCCGCAGCAGCGCCGCCGGTGCCACCTGGTGCGCCTGCGCCGCGGTCATGCCGGGGCGGACGCCGAGCGCGGCCGCCTCCGCGGCGACCGCGACGATCACGTCCCGCGGCGAGGGACCGGCGGCGACGGCGAGCGGCGCCTCGGCGAGGTCGGGGGCGCTGCGGCGCAGCGCCTGCACCGGGAAGTCGGGGACCCACAGGCACGCGATCCTCATCGCTCACGCCCCCAACCCTTCGCCCCACCACCCCGGCGCCCCGCCATCCGTCGCGCTCGCGCCGCCCGGCGGCGATGAAGCAGCGGAGGGGCCGAGGAGCAGAGGTGCTGAGGAGCAACGGCTCGGCATCTGTCCTTCTCTCCTCTGCTCCTCCGCTCCTCGGCTCCCCTGTGGCCTGCCGCTCCTTTGCCCTTGCCATGCCGGGCGCTCCGCGTCCTGCGCCCGGAGTGCCGCGACCCGGCCGCGGCCGCGCTCCACCCGCGGCCGCACGGCGAGCCCCGCGAGCCAACGCGGCCCGCTCTCGCCACCCCAGCGCGCCTCGCCGGGCGCTAGCGCCACCGTCACCCCGGCCAGCGCCCCCGACCACGGCCGCTGGGCCAGCACCAGCGCCACCGCCCCCGCCCGCTCAACCGCGCGCGCCAGCCGCAGGGGGAGCGCGCTCCAGCCCGCGCCCGCGCGCGGCCCCGTGGCCGCCGCCCCGAAATCGAGGACCACGACCGCGAACCCGCCGGTCGCGAGCACCAGCTCGGCGGCGCGCACCGCCTCCCCGACGCCGCGCGGCCGCACCCACAGCACCCGCTCGAGGTCCACGCCCGCCGCGGCCGCGGAGGCGGGGTCGAACGCGTCATCCGGGTCGATCCACGCCGTCACCTCACCGCGCCCGGTCGCCGCCGCCACCGTGGCCGCCGCCGCCGCCGTCCGGCCCGACGAGGCCGTGCCCAGCAGCTCGCTCACCTTCCCCTGCGGCCACCCTCCCTCGAGCAGCGCGTCGAGCGCCGCCACGCCGGTGGCGAGCCGAGGACGCAGGCGCTCCCGCTGCAGCCAGCGCTGGCTGGCCTGCCGGAGTCCCGCGAGGCCGGGCGCGAGGTCGTGGGCAATCATCATAGTCACACATCAATCTACGTCTGACATTTATCGTTGTCAACCCATGGAGTTGACAGCCGGCGCGCTTCGCCATACATTGACCACAGGAGTTGTCCATGGGGATCGAGGAGCTCGGCGCCGCCGTTCGCGAGGCCCGCACCCGGCGGGGGATGAGCCAGCAGGCGCTGGCGGACGCGGCGGCGCTCTCGCGCAACTTCGTCGCCCAGGTCGAGCGCGGGGAGTCCACCCCCACCGTCGCCACCGTGAGCCGTCTCGCCGCCGCCCTCGCCACCACCGTGGGCGAGCTCCTCGGCGAGGGGCCCGCGGCGGGCGAGCCCGGCGACGCGGTGGCGGTGCCGCTGGTCGCGGATCGCATCGCCGCCGGCCCCCCACTCCTGCTGGCCGACCACATCGAGGGGCACGAGCCGCTGCCGCGCGCGCTCCTGCGCCGCCTCGGCGTCGACCCCGCCCGGGCGATGCTGGTGCGCGTCGGGCGCGACCAGGACTCGATGGCCGAGACGATCCCACCGGGCGCCACCGTCCTGCTCGACCGCGCGCCGGTGCGCGAGGTCGTGCCGCAGGGGATCTACGCGGTGCGCGAGGAGGCGGCCGGCGAGTCCGGGTGCACGATCAAGCGCCTCGTCCTCGACGCCGCCTCACGCGTGCTGATCCTGCTTTCCGACAACCCGGCGCACCTGCCGCGCGCGCTCCGCCTGCGCGCCGGCCAGTCGCTCGCCGACGTGATCGTCGGCCGCGTCGTGTGGTGGACGCCCCCCGCCCCAGCGCGCCGCTGAGCGCGCTGCGACGGCCGTGGGTCGTGGTTGGTGGATCGTGGATCGGGAGTGATGCGTCGAGGACAAAGGGGAGACGGTAGAAGGAAGGCGGTAGACGGTAGAGGGACGACCAGGACAGCCTTGTCTCCTGTCTGCCGCCTTTCTCCTCTGCTCCTCCGCTCCTCAGCCTGTCTTCCTTCTACCCTCTTCCTTCTTCCCGTCTCTGACTCTTCACTCTCAACTCTTCACTCTTCACTCCCCCCAGGCGCTCATCCCTGCCCGCCGGCTGCCGCCTTGAGGCCACGGATGCGCAGGAGCACCCGCACGATGAAGTAGAGGAAGAGCGCGAGCATGACCGCGTAGATCGCGGCCACCGGCCTCTCGCGCCTCACGCCGGGGTTCACGGCCATCTGCGACCCCATCACCGCCGTCATCGCCCCGAGGAACGCGAGGATGCGCCGGTACTTCCCGATCTTGGAACGGTTGTCGGTGTAGATCTCCTGGACGCGGCCGTCGCTCGCATCCCTGGCGAAGAACTGCCACAGGCCGCGATGACCCAGGAGCGTCCAGCCGGCATCGCGGAAGAGGTCGAAGTATTCGCCGCGGTCGCGCAGCTTGGACGGCGCCACGTCGAGCCGGTAGACGACCTCCCCGGGCGCCGCCCGCTCGAAGGTGTAGCCGCCGAAGCACTCCACCTTGGTCAACCGCCAACCGGAACGCGCCTGCTCGGCGAGCCAGCGTTCCTCTCGCTCGTCGTTCCAGGGGAGGAGCCACCGCCACACGCGCTTCGTCGTCTTCTCGCCGTTCATCGTCCGCCTCCTAACCGCTTCGTCACGTCCGCCGCGATCCCGGCAAGGTCGGCCAGGCGCCGCGCCTCGAGCCCCACCACCGCCTCGCCGAGGGGCGTGAGGGCGTAGACCTTCCTGCGGTCGCTCCCCTCGCCCGTCTCCCCGTGCCTCTTGATCAGCTTCTGGTCGACGAGATGCGTGAGGGCGCCGTAGAGCGTTCCCGCCCCCAGCCGCACCCGACCGCCGCTCACCACTTCGACGTCCTGCATGATCCCGTAGCCGTGCCGCGGTTCGGCGAGCGCCGCCAGGATGAGGAACGTGCTCTCGGTCAGCGGCAGGAACCTCCGCGCGGCGCTCTCCAGGTTCTTCGCGACCATCACGCCTACCCTCGCCTCCCGATATACCGCCATTCGGTATATCGTCTGTCGATATAGTAGGTCCGCGCCCGGGTGGTGTCAAGGGGGTGAGACCGTGGACCGTGGGTCGTGGATCGTGGGTCGTGGGTCGTGGGTCGGGAAGATGCGTGGCCAGTGGCGGGTGGCCGGCCACGACAGGGGTCAGGGGCCAGGCTTCAGGGGCCAGGGAACGACCAGATGTGGACGGCGAATGATCCGCCGGCGCGCAGCGCGGCCGCGCCGGCCGCAGGCCGCACGGCCTCGAGCGCCTCATCCGAAGGCCCCCTCCACCGAAGGCAGGGCTAGCCCCACTCGCGGCGTGTAGCCGCGCTGCCGAGAGTGGGCCGGATGCTAGGCGCCCGAGGCGGTCGCAGCGGAGTGTGCCTGGAAGGCACGTGAGCATCCGATCCGCCGAGTCCAACGCCGGGCTCGCCGCGGCTCCGCCGTGGCGAGCGGGGGGCTCGGGGGGCGAGAGCGGCCGGGCGGGCGGTGGAGCGGCCGCGGGCCCCCCGCACGAATTGCGGTCCGCTATCGCCAGCGCCAACAGCTAGAAACCTTCGAGGATGGTGGTGACCAGGCCGCGCGCGAAGTCGCGCGAGAGCGTGTCCATCGCCTCGACCGACTGGTCGAAGTACTCGGCCGCGTTGACGTTCACCTGGTAGGCGGCGCTGCGGGAGAACTGCTGGTCGTGCCAGAGCACGACCGGCTTCGCGCCGGTCCGGTCGACGAGCTGCATGTTCGCCACCACGGTGAGCTGGTACTCGGTGGCGCGCCCGCTCGAGTCGAACTGCACCGGCGAGGTCACCGCGGCGACGATCGTGCCGGATAGCACGACGTCGGCGTGCTCGCTGTTGGAGACGAGCTGGAACCGCCCGCGCCGCACCCACTCCCGCGTGATCGCATCGGTGAGCCGCTGGTCGAGCTCGGCGCGGCCGCTCTGGTTCACCAGCGGCGCCACGTAGAGCTTCTGCAGCCTCGCCGGCAGCGAGTTCGAGTGCCCCACCAGGTGGTACCCGCACCCCGCGAGGGCGCCCGCCGAAAGCACCAGGACCAGCGATGCGACGACAGAGGGGAGACGGGAAACGGAAGAGGAACGACGAGCAGCCTTCGTCTTAGCCTTCCCTCTTCCTTCTACCGTCTGACGTCTCTCCAGCCTTCCCATGGTCACCCCTTGACGACGAAAGAAACCATCCGGTCGGGGACGTGGACGACCTTGACGACCGTCTTGCCATCCAACCACTTCGCCACCGCCTCGCGCGCCACCTCGCCGGCCGCGTCGGCCGCGAGGCCGGGCTCTACGGCGACGGTCGCGCGCAGCTTGCCGTTGACCTGCACGGCCAGGGTGACCTGCTGCCGCGCCAGCAGCGCGGCATCGAACGACGGCCAGCCGGCGCGGAGCAGCGAGCCCTCGTGCCCGACGGCGCGCCACAACTCCTCGGTGAGGTGCGGCGCGATCGGGTGCAGGAGGCGCAGCAGCGTCTCGTACCCCTGCCGCAGCGCCGCGCCCGAGGCCGTCGCCTGCTGCTCGGCGAGCGCGTTGACGAGCTCCATCATCGCGGCGATCGCCGTGTTCGGGTGGTAGCGGGCGAGGTCGTCGTGCACGCGCTTGATCGTCCGGTGCGTCGCCACCAGCACGCGCTCGTCCGCGGCCGCGTCCCCGCCCCGCCCGGCGCTCTCCGCGACGATGTCCTGCAGCCCCCAGACGCGCTGCAGGAAGCGGTGCGCCCCCATGACGCCGTCGTCGGTCCACTCGACTTCCTTCTCGGGTGGACCCATGAAAAGGGTGTACACGCGCTCGGTGTCGGCGCCGTAGCGGGAGATCAGGGCATCGGGGGCGATCACGTTCCCCTTCGACTTCGACATCTTCTCGAGCTTGCCCGACACCTTGCTCTTGGCCGTGATCATCCCCTGGTTGAACAGCACCGCGAACGGCTCGTCGCCCGGCACCATCCCGAAGTCGCCGAGCACCTTGTAGAGGAAGCGCGCGTACATCAGGTGGAGGATGGCGTGCTCGACGCCGCCGATGTAGAGGTCGACCGGCATCCAGCGCGCGACGCGCTCGCGGTCGATCATCGCGCCGTGCTCGTGCGGGTTCACGAAGCGGGCGTAGTACCACGACGAGTCCACGAACGTGTCCATCGTGTCGGTCTCGCGGCGCGCCGGCTTGCCGCACTTCGGGCAGGCCACCGCGGTGAACGAGACGCTGCGCTCGAGCGGGTTCCCCTCGCTGCCGCCGAACCGGATGTCGGTGGGGAGCACGACCGGGAGCTGGCTGTCCGGCACCGGCACGATCCCGTCCGTGTCGCAGTACACCACCGGGATCGGCGTGCCCCAGTAGCGCTGCCGCGAGATCAGCCAGTCGCGCAGGCGGAAACGGACGATGCGCTTGCCGAAGCCGCGCTCCTCGGCGAAGATCCCCATCTTCGCCTTCGACTCGTCGCTCGCGAGTCCGGAGAACGGCCCCGAGTTCACGACCACACCGGGACCGCTGTAGGCCTCCGACAGCACGGCGTCCGGCCCCATCCCGGGACCCGCGATCACCACCCGGATCGGCAGCCCGTACTTCGTCGCGAACGCGAAGTCGCGCTCGTCGTGCGCCGGCACCGACATGATCGCTCCGGTGCCGTACTCCATCAGGACGAAGTTCGCGACCCAGATCGGCAGGCGTTCGCCGGAGAACGGGTTGACGGCGTACGCGCCGGTGAAGCGGCCCTCCTTGTCGCCCCCCTCTGACTCGCGCTGCAGGCGGGTCTGGTTCCTGAGGTTGTCCACGAACTCCCCGAAGTCGGCGTCCGGGGCGGTGGCGCGGAACCGCTCGACGAGCGGGTGCTCGGGAGCGAGCGCCACGAACGTCGCGCCGAAAATTGTGTCCACCCGCGTGGTGAACACCGTCAGCGGCTCGGCCACGCCCTCGACCACGAAGCGGACGTCGCACCCCTCGGAGCGCCCGATCCAGTTGCGCTGCATCAACTTGACCTTCTCGGGCCAGTCCGGCAGGCGGTCGAGCCCCGCGAGCAGGCGGTCGGCGTAGTCGGTGATGCGCAGGAACCACTGCTCGAGGTCGCGCTGCTCGACCGGCGTGCCGCAGCGCTCGCAGCCGCCGCCCACGACCTGCTCGTTGGCGAGCACGGTCTTGCACGAGGGGCACCAGTTGACCGGGGACTTGCCGCGGTACGCCAGCCCCTTCTCGAGCATGCGGTTGAACAGCCACTGGTTCCAGCGGTAGTACTCGGGCTCGCAGGAGGCGATCTCCTTGTCCCAGTCGTAGAGGATCCCCCAGCGCCGGAACTGGTCCTTCATGCGGCCGATGTTGGCCACCGTCCACTCGTGCGGGTGGATGTTGCGCTTGATCGCCGCGTTCTCGGCGGGCAGCCCGAACGCGTCCCACCCCATCGGGTTGAGCACCTTCCGCCCCTGCATCAGGAACATGCGGAACAGGCAGTCGCCCAGGATGTAGTTGCGCCCGTGCCCGACGTGCAGGTCGCCCGAAGGGTACGGGAACATCATCAGCATGTAGAGGTCCTTCTCGCCCGCGGTGTCGACCGCCGCGAACCCCTCGCGCGCCCAGAACTCCTGCCAGCGCGGCTCGATCTGTTGCGGGTCGTACGGTAGAGCCATCCATCGCCTCCGCGCCGCGATTGTAGCCGAGGTGGTGAGACCGTGGTCCGTGGTCCGTGGTCCGTGGTTCGAGGGTCGTGGGTCGTGGAGCGACCAGCCAGGCGTTGAGCAGAGGCGCAGGAGAGCAGAGATGCGGAGAGGCGGAAGGCGTCCTGTCGCCCTCGTTCCGCCGCTCTTCTGCCCCTCAGCTCCTCCGCCGTCGTCTCTGACTATTCGCTCTCAACTCTTCACTCTTCACTTTCAACTCTTCACTCTCAACTTCGGGGGACCAGGCCGATGAGTGCGCCGCTGCGGGCCAGGACGCCCGCCAACGCCTCCGTCCCGCCGCCCTCCGCCCGCGGCCGGTCGCCGAGGAAGAGCGCCAGGCACTCGCCGGCCGCCAGGACCGGCAGCACCTCGGCGCGCTCAAGGCCGTCGCGCGCGGCGACCACCCTGGCGATCGCGCCCCGCGCCTCCTCGGGAAAGGCGTCGAGGCGGACGCCGTGGCGCTCGACGACGACCTCCTCGAGCGCCGCCACGCCGCGCGAAATGCGCACCGGGCTGGCGAGCGCGAAACCGTAGCCGCCGACCGACTCGAACATCGCGTCGCCGATCGTCAGCAGCACCCCGCGCGCGAAGAACGTCCCGGCGAAGCGCAGCAGCGAGGCCCGCGCCTCGGCCGGGTCGGCGTCCACCTGGAGCGCGAGGAAGAAGTCGCGGAACGCCTCGGCCTCGCCGGCGCCCGCCTCGACGCGGCGGCTCAGGAGCCGGTCGACCAGCAGCGTGAGGTCGTCGCGGAACCAGCGCGCCGCCTCGCCCGCGTCCCCAGCCGGCGCCGGCAGCATGAAGTCGATGCCGGCGGCGATCGCCTCGTGCCGCAGCCACGGGTCGGCGAGCCCCCCGACCCAGAGCACCGGCACGCGCGGCCGTTGCGCCAAGGCGCGCTGCGCCAGGGCGAGCCAGCTCCGGTCCTGGCCGGCGAGCGTCGCGGTCACCGGCAGGTGGAGGACGACCAGCCGCGGCGCGTCACCCTCCGGCCAGCGCGGCGCCTCGACGACCTCCACGTCCCAGCCGCGCTGGCGCCAGAGCGGGATCAGGGGCCGGTACGGGCGCGGGTCGGCGGCCGCGATCAGCAGCCGCGCCCCGCCGCCGGGGATCGGGATCTGGGCGAGCGAGTCGCGCAGCTCGGCGAGCGGGTCGCCGGCCCCGGACGGCTCGGTGCCGCGCAGGACCTCGCTGCGCGTCGGGGATCCCGCCTTCGCCGATTTTGCGTCGGCGGCGAGACGGGCGAAGAACTCCTCCTGCGGCAACCACTGTTCGGCGGGCCCGGTGGCGCCGGGCCGGAAGCAGTACGTCCCGTTGCGCGTGGTGTAGGCGGTGAGCAACGCCGCCGTGACCTCGCCGGCTAGATGGCCGCTGTCGAACAGCACGCGCGCGGCGCCGCCCGGCCCGTCGACCTCGAGCACGCCTTGAGCGCCCGCGGCCGTGAGCAGCTTGCTGATGTCGCGCAGGCCCAACTCCGACAACCGGCCGAGGATCGCCTTCACGGTGCTGCCTCCCCCTCGGCGCCGAGCTCGACCACGACGTCGGGAGTGCCGCCGAGGACAAGGCTGAGCGCCGCCGGCCGCCCGCCGGCCCGCCACGTCAGACTGTACCGGCCGGGCAGCATCCCGGCGAAGACGACCTCGCTCCCGCCGCGGCGGGCCCAGCGCGAGCCGTCGGGGCCCACCAGCATCGCCGTGATCCCGGCGTCCCCCGGTGGCGCCGTGCAGCGCAACGTCACGCCACCCGCCGGAAGGACGCGCAGACCGGCGCGCACGGGCACGCCGAGGTAGCCGCGCTCGTCGATCCGCTCGAGCCGCACGCCGGCCGTGCTCAGCCCCTCGCCGGAGCCGGCCAGAGGGAGGTAACGCACCGAGATGAGGCCCACCGAGGCGCCGGGGTCGAACGGGACCCAGCCGAGCGGCCCGAGCCACGCCTCGCCCCAGCGGTGCCAGCGGGCGCCGCCGTCACCCACGAGGAGGCCGTGCACCGGACGCGCCGGAATCCCCATCGCCCGCAACAGCCCGACCGCCGCGTTGGCACGGCCCGAGCAGCGCCCGCGGCCGCGCGCAAGCACCGCGGCCGCATCCTGCGCCCCGCGCCCACCGTCGTCGAGCACGACGGCGCGGGACACGTAGTCGACGACCGCGGTCAGCCGCGCGAGGGCGGCGCCGGGCCGCCGCGCCAACGCCTCCAGTTCGGGCGGGAGCCGGAACGAGCCGGGGACCGCGAGCGCCGTGCCGTCACCGCAGCCCTCGGCGTCGGCCAGAGGGTACGCGGGGGAGACCGGCCACGCGCGCACGCTGCGGCTGACGGTGACGAGCACGCCGTGCAACCGCGGTTCGAGCCCGACGTCGAGGCCGCCGTGATGTCCGGTCCGGACGTTCGCGGCGAGCGCGGTCGGCATCGCGATCCGCGCCTCGTCCGCCGAGGCGGACGCGGCCGCCAGCACGCACAGCGCGATCACGCCGGCGGCGCGCCGCATCACGCCCCTCTCGCGACCTTCCCGCGGTGGAGGAAGCCGTCCAGGACCCCGTTGACGAACTGGCTCGAGCGCTCGCTGCCGAACCGCTTCGCGATCTCGACCGCCTCGTCGATCACGACCGCCGGCGGCGTGTCGCTCGCAAACAACAGCTCGTAAAGCGCGAGGCGGAGGATGTTGCGGTCGACGGCGGCCATGCGCTCGAGCCGCCAGTTGTCGGCCTGGTCGACGAGCCGCGAGTCGAGCTCCGGCAGCTTCGCGATCACGCCGCGCGCCAGGCCCAGCGCGAACTCGCGCGTGGCCTCGGGCGCCACGGCCAACTCATCGAACGACGACGCCATGACGTCGACATCGGTCCCCGCGATCTCGTGCTGGTACAGCATCTGCAGCGCCAGCTCGCGGCCTCGCCGCCGCACGCCCATCCGTCACGCCCCGAGTCGGCGGTAGAGCTGCACCATCTCGATCGCCGCCTGCGCCGCCTGCCAGCCCTTGTTGCCGGCCTTGGAGCCGGAGCGCTCGAGCGCCTGCTCGAGGGTGTCGCAGGTCAGCACGCCGAACGACACCGGGATTCCGCTCGCCAGGCCGACCTGCGCCAGCCCTTTGGCGGTTTCCGCCGCGATGACGTCGAAGTGCGGGGTGGCGCCGCGGATGAGCACGCCGAGCCCGATCACCGCGTCCACCTTCCCCGAGGCCGCCAGGCGCGCGGCGACCAGCGGCAGCTCCCACGACCCCGGGACCTTGATCACCGTGATGTCGTCGTCGGCTGCCCCGTGGCGCACCAGACAGTCGATGGCGCCCTCCACCAGGCGACCGGTGAGGAGATCGTTGAACCGGCTCACGACCAGCCCGAAGCGGGCTCCCTTGGCGTCGAGCATTCCTTCGTAGGTGCGGGGCATGCCCTTCTCCTTTCGTGCATTGTAGGCTTGGCTAGAGTGGGCGACAAGCGGAAGCGACCGTGGGTCGTGGATCGTGTGACGTGGGTGGAGGAAGCGTGGCCGGTGGCCGGTGACCGGTGACCGGCAGAAACCGGTGTCCGCGGTCCTGGGCTCGGGGCTCGGGGCTCGGGGCTCGGGGCTCGGGGCTCGGGGCTCGGGGCTCGGGAAGGACAGAACGTTCACGCCGTTTCTGTCTTCCCTCTTCCTTCTACCGTCTTCCCTCTACCGTCGTTCACTCTTCACTTTTCACTCTCAACCCTCCACCCCTCGGCTCCTCCGCTCCTCTGCTCCTCTACCCCTCCGCTCCCCCGCCCCTCGGCTCTTCTACCCAAGAGCGCCTGCGGGCCCGCTGCATCCCGGGGGCTTGCATTTGAGATCACGAGGTGTTAGCTTGGGCATGTGAAGGCCTTCACGTTGTTTTCCGGCGACAGATGCCGGGTGCGGGCCGGACGGTGAGATTGACAACAGAACTTCCCCGGTGGGGCGCCCCGCAGGGTACCGCCGTTGGATCTCCCCCCCAAGTCATCCGACATTCGGTTCCCACCGCCCCGCCGGGGAGTTTCTCTCTTCCGCAACGCCGGGGGCGACGCCGCATGTCGCCCCCGTGCCGTGTGTGTCCGCTGCGGCGCCGCGGCCCCCAGGTAGAATCGGCGCGGCGGTGACGCACCGGGACCACCCCGTGACGAACCCCGAGGAGGAGCCGTCATGAAGCGCATGCTCTCCGGCAACGAAGCGATCGCCCGCGGCGCCTGGGAGGCCGGGGTCCACCTCGCCGCGGCGTACCCCGGCACCCCGTCCACCGAGATCCTCGAGGAGCTCTCGCGCTTCCCGCACGTCTACTGCGAGTGGTCCACCAACGAGAAGGTCGCCGTCGACGTGGCGATCGGCGCGGCGTACGCGGGCCGGCGCGCGCTCGCGGCGATGAAGCACGTCGGCCTCAACGTGGCCGCCGACTCGTACTTCTACGCCTCGTTCACCGGCGCCGAGGCCGGGCTCGTGATCGTGTCGGCCGACGACCCCGGCATGCACTCGTCGCAAAACGAGCAGGACAACCGCCGCTTCGCGCAGTTCGCCCGCGTCCCCTGCCTCGAGCCGTCGGACTCGCAGGAGTGCAAGGACTTCACGATCGCCGCGTTCGACCTCTCGGAGAAGTTCGACACGCCGGTGCTGCTGCGCACCACGACCCGCACCAACCACTCCTCGACCCCGGTCGAGCTCGGCGAGCGCGCCGAGGTCGAGCCGCGGCGCAAGAAGTACCCGCGCGACGCGGCGAAGTACGTCATGGTCCCGGCTAACGCCCGCGCCCGCCACCCGCTTGTCGAGCAACGCGTCGCGGATATCGCCGCCTGGGCCGAGAAGACGCCGCTCAACCGCATCGAGTGGCGCGACCGCAAGCTCGGCGTCGTCACCGCCGGCGTCGCCTACCAGTACGCCCGCGAGGTGCTGCCCAACGCCTCGGTCCTCAAGCTCGGCATGGTCTACCCGCTCCCCGAGCGCCTCATCCGCACGTTCGCCGCCGGCGTCGAGCGCCTCGTCGTCGTCGAGGAGCTCGACCCGGTGCTCGAGGACGCAATCCGCCTCCTCGGCCTCGCCTGCGAGGGCAAGTCGATCTTCCCGATCTGCGGCGAGCTCGACCCGACCGTGGTCCGCAGCGCGGCCGCCGCCGCCGGCCTTCCGGTCGACCGCCCGCCGGTCGCGGCCGTGGCGCTCGACCTGCCCGAGCTGCCGGCGCGCCCGCCGGTGCTGTGCGCCGGCTGCCCGCACCGCGGTGTCTTTCAGCTGCTCTCGAAGAAGAAGGCTGCGGTCGCCGGCGACATCGGCTGCTACACGCTCGGCCTCCTGCCGCCGCTGTCGGCGATCCACTCGTGCGGCTGCATGGGCGCCGGCATCGGCGTCGCGCACGGCGCCGCCAAGGCCGGCCTCGGCGAGCGCATGGTGGCGGTCATCGGGGACTCGACGTTCTACCACACCGGTCTCCCCGCCCTCGCCAACATTGCCTACAACCGCTCCAACGTCCTCACGATCATCCTCGACAACCGCACCACGGCAATGACCGGCCACCAGGCGAACCCGGGCACCGGCCTGACGCTGCAGCACCAGGAGGCGGGGCGCATCGAGCTCGAGCCGCTGGTGCGCGCGCTCGGCATCACCGACGTCGCCACCGTGGACTCCTACGACGTGGAGGGGCTGGAGACGGCGTACAAGGAGCTGATGGCGCACGACCGCCCGGCCGTGCTCGTGGCGCGGCGCGAGTGCGCGCTGCTGCCCGAGATCCGCAAGCAATGGGTGCCGCTCGAGGTCGTGGCCGAGAAGTGCACCGGGTGCGGGATCTGCTTCCGCATCGGCTGCCCGGCGATCCTCAAGAGCGAGGAGATGGACGCGAAGTCGGGCAAACCGCTGGCGCTCATCGACCCCGACCAGTGCACCGGCTGCGAGGTCTGCGCGCAGCTGTGTCCGCACGACGCGATCCCGAAGCGCGACCAGATGCGGCAGGCGCAGGAGCACCAGCCCGCCTCCTGCCCCACGCCGACCGACGGAGGGAACTGAGCCATGCCCGAGCCAACCCGCACCTCGTTCGTCCTCGTCGGCGTCGGCGGCCAGGGGACGCTGCTCGCGAGCAACATCCTCGCCGAGGTCGGGCTCGCGGCCGGCTTCGACGTCAAGAAGTCGGAGGTGCACGGCATGGCGCAGCGCGGCGGCAGCGTCGCCTCGCACGTGCGCTGGGACCCCGAGAGGGTGTCGTCGCCGCTCGTCGGCACCGGCGAGGCCGACGTCCTGCTCTCATTCGAGAAGATGGAGGCGCTGCGCTTCGCGCCGTTCCTGCGCCGCGGCGGCACCGCGGTGGTCAACGAGATGGAGATCGTGCCGGTGACGGTGTCGTCGGGGGCCGCGAAGTACCCCGGCGACGAGCACCTTACCCGCGTCTTCGCCGCCCTCGACGCCCGGCTCGTGACGGTGCCGGGCGAGGCGCTCGCGCAGCGGGCCGGCAACGTCAAGGCCGCCAACGTCGTGCTGCTCGGCGCCGTCTCCCGCCTGCTGCCGCTGCCCGAGGACGCCTGGTGGACGTGCATCGCCCAGCGGGTGCCGAAGAAGTTCCTCGAGCTCAACCGCGTCGCGTTCGCCGCCGGACGCGACGCGGTCGCGCCGCGCTGACGGCGCCCCGCCGCCGCGGACCCGCCGCCCGCCTCACTGGGCGGGCGCCGGCTCCGCCGGGGTCCCGGGCGGCAGCTTGAACTGCTCCGGCCGCAGCGTGACGACGTCGCGCAGCCACGCCTCGGGGTACCCGATCTCCTGCGGCTGCCCGTTCGCGTCTTGGACGTAGCCGTCGTTGTACTTGGCGAACAGCTTTCCGGCGAGCTCGCGCCAGCGGCGGTCGACCTGCTCCCCGGCGGAGACGCAGTAATCGGTGAGCAGGCGCCGGGCACGAGCAGGATCGGTCTTCGCGATCGCCGCGGCGGTGGACTCGATCGCCGGCTGCAGCGCGAAGAAGTTCCCCTCCAGCTCCCGCTGCACGACCTGGATGTCCTTGACCATGTATGAGAACTTGAGCTGCGCGTAGTTCGCCACCAGGTTGAACACCCACCACGTCGAGTCCCAGGAAAAGGTCTGCAGGTCGCCCCGGGCGTACGAGGCGGGGACCTCTGTGATGCCGGCGTAGAGCGGGAAGTAGCAGCTCATGTAGGTGTCGTCGAGCCCGTACCAGAGCACGCCGGTGAGCGGGTCGGGCATCTTCGCGCGCAGGTCGGCGACGAACGAGCACGCGGTCTGCTGCGTCGAGATCGGGCGCTCCCACGCGTACGCCTGCCCGCCGAGCTTGAACGTGAGCGGGCGCACCCGCATCGGCGAGCCGTACGGACCGGCGTCCACGCCCTTCGTCATGTCGTACGGCGTCCCCTCGTAGTGGTCGCGCATCAGGGCGATCACGTCCTGGACCGAGAGCTTGCGGTCGGGATGGATCGCGAGTGGGAACGGCTTGGCGCCGGCGACGCCGCGGGCATAGTCCGCCGCCAGGTCGAGCGACGGCGCCGCGCGCCGAAACACCGACCAGACGCGCATCTCGGTGGCGCGCAGCGTGGCCGCCGTCGCCGGGCAGTAGGCGTCGCAGAAGCGGAACGGGCCGTCGGTCTTGGGGTTGTAGTAGCCGTGGGCGATCGCGAACTGGACCACGTTGGGCGAGTACACGCAGTTGTCGGGGTCGTGCAGCGGGAACGTCGCGATCCGCGACTTGTTGGCGTGCGCCGCGATCGTCCCGTCCGGCACCCGCACCGCGACCCAGATCGCGCCCTGGCCGCCGTCGCCGGGGCCGATCATCTCCATGATCCACGCCTCGTTCGGGTCGCCGATCGAGAACGTCTCGCCGGTGGAGCGGTATCCGTACTCCGCCACCAGGTCGGCCATCACCTTGATCGCCTCGCGCGCCGTGGCGGCGCGCTGCACAGCGAGCTGCATCAGCGTCCAGTAGCGCAGGCCGCCGCGTTTGTTCTGCAGCTCCGGCCGGCCGTCGAACGTGGTCTCGCCGATCGCGACCCCGCGCTCGTTCATGATCCCGACCGTCGCCCAGGTGTGCGGCGGCTGCGGGATGCGCAGCTCCACCTTGCCGTCGCGGCCCTTGACCTCGAAGACGTCGCCGGGGGCGTGGTCGGCCGCCGGCGTGGCGCGCAGCGTCGGGTAGTACTCGCCGTCGACCGAGTAGCTGATGATCACCGAGCCCTCGGCCGAGGCGCCCTTCGTCACGATGATGTTGGTGCAGCCAGATGCGGCCCTCGCCGCGACGCCGGCCGCCAACACGAGCAGCAGTGAGATCGCCTGACGCATCGTCCTCCCCCTACGGGGCGACGCCGACGACCGCGCGGCGCGTCCCCGGCCAGCACCCGGCGTGGGACCAGCCGCCGGCGGCCGAGGCCGCGCCGAGTCCGTCGCATCATACTGCGGCGCGCAAGCCGGCGGCCGCGCGCACGAAGAAAGGCGCCCGGGTTGCCCCGGGCGCCTGGCGGATCGTTCGACCGGATCGAGCCGGGGCCGCGCTCTCGCGCTCCCCGCCGGCCGGTTACTTGGCCTTCGCCGCCTCCGCAGCCGTGTCCTCCAGCATCTTCGTGGTCAGCGACTTCGGGCGCTCGATCGGGTAGCCGAGCGCACGGTCCCAGGTGATGTTGGCGAGCACGCCGATGGCGCGGCCGACGCCGAAGAGGACGGTGTAGAAGTCCCACTCGGTGAGGCCGTAGTACCACTGGATCACGCCCGACTGCGCGTCCACGTTCGGCCACGGGTTCTTGGTCTTGCCGTGCTCGGTGAGCACGCCCGGGGCCACCTTGTAGATCATGTTGATGAGCTTGAACAGCGGGTAGTCGGGGAGGTTCTTAAGGCAGAACTCCATCTGCGCGACGTAGCGCGGATCGGTCTTGCGCAGCACCGCGTGCCCGTACCCCGGGACCACCTGGCCGGCGTTGAGGGTGTCCCACAGCGCCTGCTTCACCAGCTCCTCGGTCGGCTCCTGGCCGCCGAGCTTGGTCTGGAACTTCATCACCCAGGAGAGCACTTCCTGGTTGGCGAGGCCGTGCAGCGGGCCGGCGAGGCCGTTCATGCCGGCGGACAGCGAGTAGTAGGCGTCCGACAGCGCCGAGGCCACGAGGTGCGTCGTGTGCGCCGAGACGTTCCCCGACTCGTGATCGGAGTGGAGGATGAAGTACATGCGGGCGACGTCGTCGTACGGCTTCGGGATGCCCATCATGTGGGCGAAGTTGCCGCCGAAGTCGAGGTCGAGGCTGGGGTGGATGTGGACGTCGGCCTTGTACTTCATGCGGTAGATGTAGGCCGCGATCGAGGGCAGCTTGGCGAGCAGGTTCTGGGCGTCCTCGAACGTCGGCTCCCAGTACTGGTCCTTCTTCATCCCCTCGTTGTAGCGCTTGACGTACACCGACTCGCGCTGCATCGCCAGGATCGCCGACGAGAACATGGTCATCGGGTGCGTGTCGCGCGGCAGCGCGCGGAGGACGTCGATCACGTACGCCGGCAGGGCGCGGCGCGCCTTGAAGTCCGCCACGACGTCGAGCGTCTCTTCCATCGTCGGGACCTCGCCGGTGACGAGGAACCACCAGAACCCCTCGACGAACGGGTACTCGCAGCCCGGGACCTTCGGCAGGGCGGCGAACGTCTCCGGGATCGTCTTGCCGCGGAAGCGGATGCCCTCGAGCGGGTCGAGGTAGGAGATGTCGGTCACCAGGCAGCGGACACCGCGGGCGCCGCCGATCGCCTGCGCGATCGTCACCTCGCCGAGCTTGACGTCGCCGTGCTCCTTGAGCAGCTTCTGCGTCCGCGGGAGCTGTTCCTTGATCTTGGCAGCGAGCTTCTCCTTGAGTTTCGCCATACGTCCCCCTTTCACCGCGCGTCCCGAGCGTTCGCGCTCGGTAGTCCCGACGTCGCCGCCGGCCGGGGCACAGGCAGCTCCGTCACCAACGCATCGACTCCAAGTTGTGGCCTCGTGGCATCCCCCCCGTTAGGCTGCCGGCCATCCCGCGCGAAAACCTTCACAACCACAACGACCATATCATACCGCGGTACAAGCGGGATGGTGCAACGGTCAAGGGCGCCCGGCGTTCAGTCGAACCGGGCCAGGGCGTCGCGCTCGTACGCCTCGAGGCCCGGGAACGTCGGGACGCGGCCGGCCGGGTCGAGCGCGATCGCCGGCCACACCTGGGCCCCGGCCCCGTCCGCGATCGCCCTGACCAGCAGACGGAACGCGTCCATCCCCGAGAGGTCGGGCCGGCCGAGGACGGCGCGCGGGTCGAACGAGTGGCTGAGCAGGCGCTCCACCCGCCGCGGCTGGCCGGCCTCCCGGCGCAGGATCAGGTCGAGGACGAGGAACGGCCGCGGCGAGGCCGCGATGCCGGCCACCGAGACCGCCTCGACCTCGTCGAACGGCAGCAGCTCGGAGGCGCCCCGAGCGCCGCGCAGCAGCAGGCCCTCGCTCTCCAGCCCCTCGATGGCGCAGAGCTCGACCTCCCGGCCGGCGGGGGCCGGGGGCGCGGCGGACGGGTTCATGCCTCCCGCGACGGGCTCAGGGGCCGCGGCCGCCGTAGCGGCCGGCCCGGCCGCCGCCTCGGGCGCCGGCGCCTCGGCCGACCGGGCGGGCGCCGGGCTGCTCACCCCGAGCGCTTCGAGCCGCCGCGCCGCCTTCTCCGCCAGCACGTCCGCGGCGCTGTCGCTCGCGAGGCTGCGCAGCAACTCCACCGCCGCGTCCCGGTCGGTCGCCTCGACCGCTGCGGCCAGCCGCCAGCGCAGCGCCGGCGGGCCGCTCCGGTGCGCCGTCGCGACGAGCTCGCGCCAGTGGTCGAGCGCGAGCGCCGCGTCGCCGCGGCGGACCTCCTCCTCGATGACGCGCACGAGGTGCGGGACTCCCTCCTCAGGCGAGCCGTCGGCGCACCGGCTCTGCCACACGCCGAGGTGAGCGTCGGCGTTGTGCGGCTCGGCCGCCAGCACCCTGGCGAACGCGGCGCGCGCCGCGGCCGTGTCGCCGCGCAGCATCAAGTCCATCCCCTCGTCGAGCGCCGGGTGCTGGCTCACCGAGATCTCCTTCTCGATCTTGGGCGCGATGAACCGCTCCTCCAGGCGCAACGCCTTGATCGCGAACGCGGCGAGGAAGCCGAACGCGAAGCCGCCGATGTGGGCGCGGTAGGCGACGCCGCTCTCGTGGGAGAGGCCGGCGAAGACGAGCTGCTCGAGGAACCACAGCGGCAACACCAGCCACGCCGGCAGGTCCACCGTGCCGGTGCGGAAGATGACCATGAAGTAGAAGTAAAAGAAGCGCACCTTGCGGCGTGCGAAGCGCACGAGAAAAGCGCCCATCAGGCCGGCGATCGCGCCGGAGGCGCCGACGAGCGGCGCGGTCGAGTGCGGGAACGCGGCGATGTGGACGAGGCTCGCGACGACGCCGGAGGCGAGGTAGAACGCGGCGAACAACGGCCGGCCCCACGCGTCCTCGAGGAACGGCCCGGTGAGGTAGAAGAAGAGCATGTTGCCGATCAGGTGGAGCCAGCTCGCGTGGACGAACAGACAAGTGATGAAGGCGAGCGGCCTCGGGTCGGCGGGGATCAGGCCCCACGACATGAACGGGTGGTGCCCCAGCGTCTCGCGGTAGTTCGCGACCAGGCCCTCGAGGTGCTCTTGCTCCTCGGCGCGCTCACCCGCGGTCGGCTCGCCTCGGCCGGAGGCGCGGCCCATCGCCTCCGCCACCAATCGCAGGTGCTCGCGATCGGCGTCCGACAGCCCGGGCGTGGCCGCCTTCGGCAACGCGAGGTACGGGTGCTGACTCCAGTACTGCATCAGCTCGCGGCTGCGCCGCGCCGCGTCCTCGGTGACGCCCTTCACCGACGCGTTGACGACGAGGAACACCGCGAGGTTGGCCGCGA
>JAKAFI010000020.1 GCA_021818005.1 Acidobacteriota bacterium
GTGTCGTCGAGCTGCGCGAGAGCGCCGGCGTGCTCGCAATCGACGGCCCCGGCGAGACGGTCGAGGTCGCGGTGAGGATGCTGCGGCTCCCCCACGACCGGATGCTGCGCCAGGTGCTCGCGCGCGGGGAAGGGCACGACGCCCTCTTCGAGCGGATTGCCGTGACCGTCGCCGATTTCCACCGGCGCGCCGCAGCCCTGCCCGAGGTCGCGGCGATGAAGGGCTTCGACGGGGTCAAGTTCAACTGTGAGGAAAACTTCGCCCAGACCGAGAAGTACGTCGACGCGCTCGTGCCGCGCGCCACCTTCGAGTTCATCAAGAACTCGACCGCACTGTTCCTCGGGCGCCGCGCGGCGCTGTTCGCTCGGCGGGTGGCCAAAGGGCGGATCGTCGACGGCCATGGGGACCTGCACCTCGACTCGATCTGCGCCACCGACCCCGTCTGCATTTTCGACTGCATCGAGTTCAACGAGCGGTTCCGCATCCAGGATGCGGCGGAGGAGGTCGCCTTCCTCGCCATGGACCTCGAGTTCCACGGTCATGCGCCGTTCGGGCGGGTCTTCGTCGATGCTTACGTTACGGCCACCGGCGACGCCGAACTCACGGAGCTGCTGCCCTTCTACAAAGCGTACCGCGCCTACGTCCGCGCCAAAGTCAACTCGTTCTCGGCCGACGACCCGCACATCCCCGAGGCGGCACGCGCCGCCAGCCGGGCCACCGCGGGTCGCTACTACGAGCTCGCGGCGCACTTCGCCGCCGCCTCCAACCCGCGCCGGCTGCTCGTCACCTGCGGCCTTACCGGCAGCGGCAAGAGCACCCTCGCCCGCAAGTTGGCGGAACGCTACGCCCTGCAGCTCGTCCGCTCCGACGTCGTGCGCAAGGAACTGCTCGGCATCGCGCCGCAGGAGCGGCGCTGGTTGCCGTTCGACCAGGGCGAGTACGCCCCCGAGATGACCGACCGCACCTATGCCGAGATGCTGGTGCGCGCCGAGGCGCTGCTCGCGGCCGGCCACTCCGTCGTCCTCGACGGTTGTTTCATCAGGCGTGCCCAACGTGCCGGCGCACACGCCCTCGCACGCCGCCTCGGCGTCGGCTTCCTTCTGCTCGAGTGCCGGACGTCGGAGGAGGTCATCCGGGAACGCCTCGAGCGCCGCGCCCGCAAGAACGGCACCGTCTCCGACGGCCGCTGGGAGATCTACAACGGCCAGCTCGCCGAGTTCGAGCCGCCGGACGAGATCACCGGCGACGAACGCGTCGTGCTCGACCGCTCGAAGCCGGTCGACGAGCTCCTTCACGAGCTCTCGGCCGTCCTCCCCTCCGCCTGGCAAGATATTGCGGTACCAGGTACCACATAATTGCATTTTGCGGTCAGGTTTCTCATTCGCTGAATCGAAGGGTGGTCGGCGTTGTCGACTAGGCTGCCATACGAACGCACAATCCTCTTGCATCAAAATGTCTTTCCGTGATGATTTCCGCGCAACCCGAGCCGCCTACGAAAACGTCAAAATGAGGTACCTGGTACCATCAGTCTTTTCGCGGCGGCGGGATCGCGTCGGCACTCGAGGAGGGCGGTGAGGATGATCGGGGCGACGATCGTCGCGTCCGACTCGATGACGAACATCGGCGTGCGCTCCGTGAGCTTGTCCCAGGTGATCTTCTCGTTGGGCGTCGCCCCGGAGTACGAGCCGTACGATGTCGTCGAGTCGCTGATCTGGCAGAAGTACGCCCACGGCTTCACCCGTTGCCGGAGGTCGTACTTGATCGAGGGCACGACGCAGATCGGGAAGTCGCCGGCGATGCCGCCGCCGATCTGGAAGAAGCCGACGCCGGGGCCCTTGGACAGCTCGCGGTAGCGGTCGTAGAAGTCGGCCATGTACTCGATGCCGGACTTGACGATGGCCGCGCTCACCTCCCCCGACTTCACGTAGGAGGCGAAGATGTTCCCGAACGTCGAGTCTTCATGCCCGGGGACCACGATCGGCAGGTTGGCCCGCGCCGCGGCGAGGAGCCAGCAGGCCTCGGGGTCGCCCTCGTACTTCTTCTCGTCGACTGCCTGGATGAGGTCGTAGAAGTACTCGTGCCAGAACCGGCGCTCACCCCTGGCCGTCGCGCGCTTCCACATCGGGACGATGATCTTCTCGACGACCCGGAACGCCTCATCCTCGGGGATGCTGGTGTCGGTCACCCGGCGCATGCGGTCGGCAAGGATCTTGGCGTCGTCCTGCTTGCGGAAGTAGCGGTAGTCGGGGAAGTCCTGGTAGCTGTGGTGCGCAACGAGCCGGAAAAGCGACTCCTCGAGGTTGGCCCCGGTCACCGAGAGCCCGTGGATCAGCCCCGCCCGGATCGCCGGGGCGAGCGTGATGCCGAGCTGCGCCGAAGACATCGCGCCGGCCACGGCCCAGAACATCTTCCCGCCGCCCTCGATGTGGCGCCAATAGGCGATCAGCGCGTCGCGCGTCGCGCGGGCGTTGAAGTTCGTGTAGTTGGCGAGCACGAACTCGAGCACGGGCAAGCCACCGCTCGCTGCGGCAGTCGCCCTCGGCGTCGAGCCGGATCGCAGCCGCCGCGGCGGAGTTGAGCGCTTGGCATCAGGCATATCGACCTTCTCCATCCCAAAACCGGAGGATACGGGGGCCGCGGGCGATGTCAAGCGCAACGCAGCGCGTGCGCACAGGCCGGCGCCCTCGCGGCACAACCTCCCGCGGCCGACCTGTCCCGGGCGCGACCGAGACGGTCAACCTGGCGGCACGCGGCCCGTCCCCCCTCTCGTGACCTCGGCGGCAGGTGATGGAGGCCCCTGCACCTGGTTGGACGCCTCGTACACGATCCGGTAAGAGAACGTCCCCTCCCGCGGCGGGTGCACGTCGACAGCCTCCGTCGCCGCCGTGGGGCCGGCGACGAAGAACCATCCCACCTCGCCCTCGACCTGTCGTTCCACCACACTCCTCAGGTTGGGCGGGGGCGCCGGGAACGTGATCACCACGCGGGGGAACGGTTCGCTCACCAGCTTCGCCACTGGCGCCGGCGGCCGTGGCAGATCGGGGCTGCCGACACGGACGGCGACGGCACGCGACGGCTCGCTGCGGTTCCCAGCCGCGTCGACCGCAACCAGGCGGTAGACGACCTGCTGCCCGGCCTCGACAAGCGTGTCTTCGAAGCGGCGCGCGTCGCCCGGAAGCGGGGCTCCGCTGGCGACGCCGGGCTCGGACGGCGTCGAGGCACGCAGGACGAGCAACTGTGCCGTGTCACTGTCCGGAGGGGCCGGAACGAAGGTGAGCCGGACCGTGCCGCCGCTGCCATCGATCGCGGTGATGCGGGGGGGCCCGGGAGGCACGGTGTCCGGCAGCGCCGCCTCGACGACGCTGCTCGGCGCGCCCTGTTGGTTGTCGTAGGCGACAGCCACGACCCGGTAGCGGAGGGTGCCGCCGGGGCTAAGCCCGATGAAGTCGTCGTAGCGTGGCTCCGCCGTCACCCGCGAATTCAAAGTCACCCATTCGGGAGCGCCGGGAGCCTGGCGCTCGACCAGGTAGCCCGCCACGTCGAACGGCACCGGATCCCAGGTGAGCCGCACGCGCGTCGCCCCGACGTCGGCCTTCGCCCCCGTCACCGCCGGCGGCGCCGTGCCGTTGCGCGGCACCGCCATCGCCGGATCCGATGGCGGTCCGACCTCGTCGCGCTGGCCCATCGCTTGGACGCGGTAGAAGTACGGGGAACCGCCGCGAAGGCCCGGATCCTCGTACGTTCCGGCGCTGGGAGGAAGTGGCTGCGGCGTGATCACGGTATACGGTCCGGTGGCCATCGTGCTGCGGGTGATCGTGAACCCGGTGGTGTGCGGGTTGGTCGCCGGGCTCCAGGAGAGCTTGGCTGCGTTGACGCCGCCCTCGGCGCGCAGGTCCTTCGGCGGGTCGAGCGCGGCGAGGTCCTTGACGTAGTACCGCAGGGCGATCCACGAAGAGCCCTGGCCGAGGACGTCCACGCTCTGCACGCGGTAGGTGACCTCGGCCTCCCCGGGCGCATAGTGGTCGACGTAAAGCGGCGTGCCCGCGGCCCGCCCCGCCCCGATCACCAGGGGCCGCGGCGTGCGCAAGCCGACCTTCCCGTCGAACCCGAGACGCTCCACGGTGTATCCGACCACCGGGGGGTCGACGTCTCGGGGCGCGCCCGTCCAGGTGAGCCCGACACCGTCGCGCGACGTCGTCGCCTCGAGCGCGCCCGGCGGCGGAGGCGGCAGCGCCGGCCGTGTCGGGTCTATCTCGCGCGAGGTGAAGACGGCCACCGCCTTCCCGGTGCCATCGAGCGCCGTCACGCGATAGCTGCAGCGTTGGGCACCGGGCTGCCGGTCGGTGTAGCGGACGCCGAGCGCACGCCCGAACGTGAGGTCGGTCGCGGCGGAAAGCCCGATCACGATCTCGTTCGCCTTCTCCTGATCGGCAGGAAGCCCGGCGCGTCCGAGCTGCTCGTCGAACATCCGCATCGCGTTGGCCTCGCGATCGGGGAGGGCCGCGACCGCCGCGCTGTCCTGCCCCGGCTTGAGCGCATCCGCAATGACCGTGGTCCGACCGCCAACCACCCGTTCGAGGCGCCAGCCGCCGGCCGGCCACCTCGAACCGGTGGGCAACCAGAACACCTCGACGCTCCCGGGTTGGGTCGCCGCGGCCCAAACCACGCCCGGCGCGGCCGTCGCCGCCGCCCCCCCACGAGCGGGCGCGATCCACAGCAACGACAGCAACAGCGTCAGACCAAGTCCGCGATGTCGTTGGCTCATAGCGAGAAGTCTCCGCACACCTCAGGGTTCCAGAGCGGGATCGGGATCTCGACGCAGGCGTGGCAGCCGATCGAGAGCGGCGGCGCGGCGAAGTTGATCCCGGCCGTGACGCCCACGCCGATGCAGGCGCCGAAGGCGCACACCTCGGCGTCGAGCCCGGCCACAGCGTAACCGGAGATCGCCGGGGCCGGCGTGATCGCCAGGCCGGCATCGGCCCACCCTTTGACGTGCCCGATGCTGCACCCGAGGTAGATCGACATCGAGCCGCCGGTTTCGAGCCCCTGGCTGCTCAGCATCAGGTAGGAGTCCACGTTGCCGAAGCTCAGCAGGGTCGCCTTGATCCGCGGGCCCTCCTTGGCGCCCGCGTGGATGTACCAGTCGCCGCTGCCGAAGTGCAGCGCGACGGCCGCCGTCGCTTCGCTCGACCCGAGGTCGAACTTGACCACGTCGAGGAACGACAGGCCGCCCCAGAGCCGGCCGTCGAAGTCGCCGTTGGCCCACTGGAAGTAGCCGGCGAAGTCGCCGTTCCCTTCGTGCTGGTTCTTGAGCAGCCAGGCGTGGAAGTCCATCCGTGCGCCGACCGACGGGCTGATCGTGAGGTCGCCGTCGAAGGTGAACGCGAAGCCGCCGTCGGACGAGCCGACCCTCATCCCCGCCATGAACATGAAGTTCCCGGAGAAGTCGGGCTGTGCGTCCTTGATGCTGCCGGCGTTCTTGAACGCGTCGAGCGGGAAGTTGTAGCCGAGACCGCCGCGCACCGCGTAGAGGAAGAGGTACGGCGGTACCAGCGGGGTACCCGAAGGCCCGAGCGGGATCTGCGCGCGGGTCAGCCAGTAACTCTTGCCGTTCTCATAGCCGAGCAAGAACTCCGCCTTGACCGGGGGACCGCCGAACATCGCCAGGTCCACCGGGCCGTAGAAGCGCGTGTCCTGCTCGCCGTCGTAGTGCGGGCTGATGTTGGCCTGGAGCGCCGGCGAGCCGGCCGGGAACGCCACCTGTACGCCGAACGGCGAGGTGACCGGCCCCGAGCCGACGTAGTCCGTGCCGGGACGGCTGATGGCGTAGTTGACCTGGGCCTCCGCCGCCGGCAGCGTCTCCGACAGGTGCGACGTCACCTTGACGGCGAAACGCAGGCGATCGTTGCCGGACGTGACGCCGGTGAGCGTGACCGAGTTGAGGTCGAGCGGCGTGTCGCCCAGCTTGGCGTGGCCCGACAGGGCAACGGTGGTGTTCGGCGCCCCCTTGGCGAAGTACGCCCGCCCGTCGAACCCGAAGAACATCCCGTCGGCGCTGAAGCTGGCGAACGACTTCCCTTCCGCCATCAGTTCGAAGTCGGTGTCCGCGCGCACGGCCCAGCCGACGTTCTCCTCCTGCGTGAAGAAGAGGTTCCCAGCCTTCATCGAGATCCGGTTCGGCGCGTCGTTGTACTGCTCGAGAGGGGCGGACCCGATGAAGGCGAAGCCGATGCCTGCGGATTTCCCCCCACCCGACTGCAAGTGGGCGTCGCCGCCGAACTCGGCCTCCGGCCACGGCACGTGCACTTTCATGTTCTTGTACAGGGCATCGAAGGTGCCGCCGTGGGCGGTGACCTGGATGCCGTCGAAGCCGACCCACCCCTCCCCGATGTTGGCCTTCCACGGCTTGGTGGTGACCGCCCCGCACAGGCCGGAGTCGGCGATCCCCCAGTCGGTCACGCCTTGCTCATCGGGGCCTCCCTGGCCCACGAGGTCCAGCGTGTAGGGGGTGAGCGTGGCGCGGCCGAGGTGCACACCCACCCAGGCCACCCCTCCTCCACCGCCGCACTGTGACGAGGCGGCGTCGCCTTGCGAGCGGCTCCAGTCGAAACGCACATCGTCCGAACGGATCTTGAAGGCGGTCCAGCCGATCAGGACCTCGGGCAGTTTCTCGCCAGCCCTGTACCAGTCGCCTTCGACCAGGCCGGGGCCGCTCCCCGTCACCGGCGCCGTGACTCCTTTCCATTCGGGAGTCTTTTCCGCGCCACCCGGGATACGCACCGTCGTGTCCTTGAGCGTGAGGTCGAGGGTGACGTCGAGCTCGGTCGCCGTCCCCGCTTGGCCGACGAGTCGTGTGAGCGTTCCCTGCAACCCGGGGCCGTCGATGCCGCGGGCGGGCGAGACGTCCAGCTTCCCGGACACGACGTGCTCGGAATCGGGCACATCCCAGTCGGAAAAGGTCACCGGGACCGCGTGTGTGCGGGCGCTGCTCGAGTCTTTGGTGAGCGGCAGCATCAGCACACCCTTGCCGGAGTACTTCGTCCCCACGCTCGTGACGTTGCCTTCGAGCCCGGAGATCCGGAACTCGCCGAGCTTCGTCGGGAAGATGAAGACGCACGGCTGGCCGGCCTCGGCGGCCACGACCTGGTACGGGCGCGGCTCCGAGCTCACGTACAGCGGCTTGCCTTTGATGATGTGGACATCGGCGAGCACCGACTCGGCCGCCGATTGCAGCGACACGAACGCCGGCAGACCGGCTCCCGCCGATGATCCCGGCGCGAGAACGTTCACCCGCCCGGCGCCGTGGCCTGCATCGAGGATCGCCTTGGCAAGGACAAGGTCGCCTGGCGCTTGCGTGCCGCCCTGCGCCGCGCCGATGATCGTGTCGGTGGCGAACGCCAGGTTCACCGGCGTGGGCGCGACGACCACCTCGGCCGCGACCGTCACCTTGTGGACGCCGACCTTCTCGACGCTCAGCACGTCGGAGTCGAGCGTGACTTCCGCGAGCACCGGCGGTGGCCACGTCCGCGGATCGCGCCCCAGACCCTTGGCTTGCTCGGACGGGCCGATGTCCTTCTCCTCGGTGGAGAACGCGATTCCGTCCAGCATCCAGGTGATCCGTGCCCTCCCCCGACCGTAGTAACGCAACGTCGCCTGCGCGGTGAGCGACTCGTCGCACGTGCTCACGGTGACCGGCCCGAGTCCGGCCGTCATGATCGTGGCCCGTGTCAGGTCCTTACGCGCGCTCGTCGTCCCCGCGTCCCCCGGCGCACCATGCCCGGGGAAGCCGATCACCGCGATCGCGTCGAGGTGGAGCGGCCCCGTGGCCCGGGTGTCCTCACGTGTGGTGATCGTCACCGTGTTGCAGTACAGCAGGTAGGCCCGCCCGATGAGCTGCGCGGAGGAGAGCTGCCACGCCGCCAACGTCGCCTGCGCCCTCTGCCGGCTGAACCCGCCGGCGGCCGTCCCGACGCCCGCCGGTTGCACCGCCTGCGAGGGAGGCGCGGCCTGCGGCCGACCTGCAGCACTCGTCAGCGCCGCCGCGGCGCCGCCCTGCAACGCCAGCAGCGTCAGGTACGGCGAGGGCTGGGGGCCGTCGATGGCCATGCCCAGCTGGGCCGCGTCCACATGCTGCGCGTCGCCCTCTGCGAGCTGGAAGAACCGGATCGTATAGGTGCCCGTGCGATCGTACGAGTGCCGCAGCGAGCCGGGCCCGGGGTTCTGCCCCTTCGGGTTCGGCAGCTGGATCTTGACGTCGCGCCCCCACTCGGTCAGCGGCACCGACGAGCCGCCCGTGGCCGGCAACACCACGCGGACAGGCTCGACGGCGCCGTCCCCCCAGTCCACGAAGAGGGTGTCGAACTCGAACTGTGACACCCCGCCGACGAACCCCCCGGGCGGTGGAGGTTGCATGACGGCCTTGGGGTGCGCGGCCCACGGCGAGAACGCCAGGTCGAACTCTCCAGAGAGCCCGAAGACGTCGCCCGGGTAGTTGTTCGGGTCGATCCGCGGGTTCTTCTGGCCGTTGACCACGTCGTAGACGATGTTCCCGTTCTCGTCGAGCACGCTCTTGTCCGACAACGGTTCGAGGTTCACGCTGCCCGAAGTGGAGTTCCCACCGCCGCACTCGATCCCGGTCGGCGAGTTGGGAACGCGCAGCGGCCACTGGTCGGAGAGCTCGACCTCCTGGTGGATCTTGCCGTCGGACTCAGGCTTTGGGGTCTCGCTCCCGATAGCGGCGGTCACGCACTCGGGGTCGTAGAGCTTGAAGCCGGCGACCTCCCAGACGAGGTCGGCGCCCGCGGTCGGATCGACCGGGATCTTGACTCCGGCCAGCTCGGCCCGCTCACCTACCAGCGATTGGCTCAGCGGCGCCGCCCCCGCTCCGACGCCAGCGGCGACCTCGCTCAGCTTGGGTTCGTTCGAGGCGTGCCCCGGCACCGGCGCGGCCGGGGCACCGGCCGACACCGCCGCCACCTTGGCCGGGACGACCGCCCAGTTGGCAATTGACCGCGGTTTCGTGGACCGGCGCGGGAGCTTGGAGTACAGCTCGGCCAGGAAAGCGGCGTCGGGACGGAAGTACCGCGGGACGAAGTCGAAGCTCTGCCCCGCGAGAACGGTGATCGCCACACGGCCGAGGCGCCGCGTCACCAGCAGCGCACCGCTCTGCTTGTCGTAGACGCGCAGCTCGAAGTAATCGGCGGTGCCGGGGCTCTTCTCACGCCACTGAAACACGGTGTCATCGTCGAGAAGCGGGTAGCCGATGTCCTTGACCACCCCCTCCATGATCCACTGCTTGCCCCATTCCGGCTTTTCGAGCTCAAGCTTGCCCGGTCTGGCAACCAGCGTCGTCAGCTGCAAACACTTCGGGCGCTTCGGAACGAGCCGACCGACCTCGACCATCACCCCGCCGGGGCCGCGGTTGCTCCCCTCCGGGTTGCTGGCCGCCGCCGTCCGCCGACCCGGCAGCGCAGCCGGGCCTACCTGGACCCTGACCCTCGCCTGGGTCGGGAGCGCGAACACCGGAGGTCCCACGATCGTGATGTCGTCACCGAGCGAGAGGCGCGTGTCGAGCGTCAGGTTCTTGCCCGTCAGCTCCAGGTCGTACGACTTCCCAGGTATCAGCGTGTCGGGCTTGACGCTGTCGATCCTCGGCCCCTCCACGCGCTCCGTCGGTCTCGGCGGCAGGATCGTGACATCGAGCGTCGCGGTGTGCGGGCCCGCGGCGCCCGGCGAGGTCCCGGTGAAGGTCACCTGGTACCGGCCGGGCGCCATCCTGCGGCCCACGGCGATCGCCACCGCCTGCGCGGCCGCCTGGCCGGCGCCGGCCACCGCGGTCGGGCCGAGCCGCAGCGGAAATCCGCCCGGCGAGACCACGATGCCGGAGGGCTGCGCCGCCACGACGTTGACCGTGCCGGCCAAACCGTTCAGGGCCCGCGCGCTCACCTGCACGTCGAGGGCGTCGCCGGCCGCGACCGCGGCGCTGGCCGGCAGGACGGCCAGGTCGAAGTCCGGGGCCGCGGTCACCGTGAGCGCGACCTGGACGCTCTTCGCCCCTCCCTCCGTCGGCTGGAACGTGAACGTCAGGGTGTATGTCCGGCCGGCCTGCACGTCGCGCCCGACCGTCACGGTGAACGGCTGGGGCGCCAACGCGGGCCCGCTCAAGGTGACGCTCGCGGGGGTGATCGTCACGCCGCGGGGCACTCCCGCGACCGTGACGGCGACCTGCCGCGGCGCGAAGCACGGGTTACCCTCCACAGCTGCGGTCAGCGTGCCTGTGCTGCCGGGCGCGGCCGGTAGCGTGATCGCGGCCGGCGTCACCGACGGTGTAAAGTCCGACTGCCCGACCTCGAGCTGCAGCTCCCCGCTCGCCTCCACCCCCGCGCCGGCGTCGGTGGCCGTCAGGAGGAGCGAGTACGTCCCCGGAGCCGCGCCCGTCGACCGCACCGTGAACGGCAGTGCCTGCGACGGCGGCAGGACGACCCGGCCAGGGGCCGCGGGGGTGATCGTGATCCCCGCCGGGATCCGCGACCACCGCACCGCAGGGGTTCCCTGATAGCCGCCGGTCGGGGTCAGGGCGACCGCATCGTCAACCGTCTCCTGGCCCCTGCAAACTCGGAGCGACGGTTTCCTGAACTCGACCCCGATTCCGCCACACGCCCCTAGGTTGACCTCGAGGTTCGCGTGCTTGACGATCCCGCGCTCGCGATCGGCCACGGTCAGGACGAGGGTGTAGCGTCCGGGAGCCGCACCGGCCGCTTGGATCTTGAACGGCAACACTACTGCCGGCGGGACGGCAACCGCGGCGAACTCACGCGGGGTGACTGAGATCCCGGCCGGAACGCTGCTCCAGAACAGCGAAGGCCTCCCCTGATACCCCCCGAGAGGCGAGATCGCCACCGCATCCTCGACCGGCATCTCGCCGCAGAGGGCGAGTGCCGCCTTGCGAAAACCGACGCCGATATCGCCGACGTTGATCACGGTGAGCGTGATCTGGGCGCTGCCGACGGCGAACGTGCCGTCGGCGATCGTGATGACGTACTGGCCCGGTTTGGCGGTGGGCCCCGCTACGAACCTGAACGTGGTCTCGGCCTGGCCGGCCGCCTGGACGACCATCCCCCCGAGAGGAGCGGCCGTGTACTGGTAGTTCACTGTGGCCGGCGCCGTCGTCACCCCCGGCGGCAGCGTGCGGAAGAGCAGCCGGCCGGTTCCGCCGGCCGGCTGGCGCGGCAGGTGGAGCGTGACCGTGATCACCTGGCTCTGCTGCCCCACCTGCACCGCCACCTGCGCCGGGCTGACTACGACCGCCGGCTGGGTGTTGCCCGCCAGAACCTGCGCACGCGCCGTGCCAAAGCCGGCGACCAGCGCCGCGAGCACGGCGGCGGCCACGCCGGCGCCGCGCGCTCGCCGGCCGGCCGCGGCGGCCGACCCGTCGGGGTTGGCAAGGCCGTGACGCGTGACGTTCGCCGACGACCGAGATGCGGTCATGGGTTACCTCCACCCCAGCGGGGGAAGCTGGTTCATCGCTGACGGGATCCCCGAGGCGAAGCCGGGCGGCGCTGCCATCGGCCCCGGCAGCGGCGCGGCCGCGCCGCTGCCTACCGAGCCCGCACCCCACTGCAGGTTCACGACGAGGCCGAGCCGCCGCTGGAACGGCGGCGGCGGCTGACCGGTCATCTGCGTCCGGTTCCATCCGCCGGTGAGCTGCAGGGAGGCGTACGAGCCGACCCTCGGAGGGGTCCAGGAGATCGCGATCTGGTACTGCCAGGTCTTGGTGGTCATCGAGGTGAGGCTGCTCTCGCTCTTGTTAAACGACACCAGTGGTTGGAACGACAACCTCGCCGCGGTGATCGTCCAGTTCGGCTGGACCGACAGCAGCGTCATGTCGGTGCGGCCCATGGCCGTGCTGCCCTCGGTGCGGGTGAACGCCGCCGTCCCGAACAGGCCGAACGGAGGGCCGATCTGACCTCCCGCCGTCAGCGTCGCCCCCTTGGTCGTCATGTCGGCGCCCGGCAGCGCACCGTTGCTGACGCTCTGGTACGTGAGCGCCTGGGAGAAGCTGAACGTCCCCAACATCTCGGAGAGCGAGGCGTTGGCCCCCCACATGCGGTTGTCGGTCTTCGGGAGTTGGTGGACGGTGTCGGCATCGCCGGTGTTGGTCGTGACGTTGCCGCCGAACTGGAACATCACGCTCTTGCTCAGCACCGTGTTGAGCTGGATGACGCCGCCGCTCTCTCGCGCCGTCGGGCTGACTGAGCCCGAGGTGTTGCCGCCGCGGATGTGCCGCAGTTGCACCGAGAGCGTGGTCATACCCCACGCTTTGGTCAGCGTGAGGTCGGCGCCTTCACGGTCGGCGATCCCGCCGACCGTGAACCCGCGGTTGGCGGGGTTGACGAAGTTGGCGTCGGTCCGCCGCAGGTTGAACGCATAACTGAACGTCCCGCGGGTGCCGGTGAGGCCGAGGCGGAACGCGTTGCCCGCGCGCTCGCTCTCGGTGCTCCCCGGGTTGGGGCTGAACTCGCCCCGCGCGGCCTCAAACACGATCCCGAACGCCGGGGAGGCGCCGATCCGGCCGAAGACGCCGTACAGTTTCCCCTCCCCGCCGGCCGAGTTGAACCCCGCCTCATCCTCGGTCTTCAGGCCGATGGCGCGGAGCTGCACCGACTGCCACGACGCCGGCGTGGCGAGCGCCACCGCGGTCACCTTCTGCTTCGGTCCGTAGCTCCCGGCCGAGACCCCAACGGGCTGGTTGCTGGGGGAGTAGTAGAACGAGGCCACCGGGCCGGGGGTGGAGAAATCCGCCTCGGCGCCGCCGCGCGCCACGCCGGTGGTCATCAGCTCCGACCCCTCGACGAACGTCGGCGCCGCGTAGCCCACGGTGAGTTGCTGCCGGTAGTCGCCCTCCTGAGCGCCGAAGTTGGTGACCCAGTTCCGGCTCTGCTGCACGGTGCGGTTCGGCGCCTGGAGGTCGTGACTGACGGCCACATCGCCGGCGCCCCTGGCCGAGAGCGCTCCGGCCGCAAGGTCGGCCTGCCCGGAGATCTGCGCCAGGACGACGTCCGGCCGTGACTTGGGATCCTCCTTGACGAAGGTGACGCTCCCCTGCACGCCGAGTTGCCAGTCCCCCCGCACCGCGGAGGACGCTCGCTCCGGCGCGGGCGTGGGCGCCGAGGCCCCGCCGGGAACGGCCTGGGCCGCGGGCGCCTGGACCGGCTCACCGAGAGAGACGGTGAAACTCCAGCTCGTGACCTGGTTGGCCACGGTGAGCCGCACCGAGTGACGTCCCGCGTCCAGAGGAAGCAGACAGCCGTACGTCAACGAATCCGCCATGATCGTGCTCACCGGCGTGACGTCGGTCCCGTCCACCAGCAACAGGACCTCGGCCGGCTTGACGCTGCCGCTCCACTGCGCCGCGATCGTCGGCTGCGGGGTCGTGACGGTGGTCCCGTCGGCCGGAGTGATCTTCCGCACCTGTGGCGGCGCCGCCGCCAGCATGAACCGATCGTCCCCCCCGCCTTCCAAGGCTCCGGAATCAGGTCCGTTTCCGGTCTCCGACCGGCCGAGGACCCGGCCTCCCGGACCGTAGGCCGTGACCCGCACTCGAAAGGCGAAACCGCCGATCAGCTGGTCCGGCAGGACGTACTCCTCGCGGGCGGTCAGCGCCGAGAACGCCGGCGGCCCGCCGGTCGTGAAGAGCTCGACCTTGTAGAGCACGCCGGGCGACCCGCCGCTCCACCGGACGCGGAACCGGTGCTCCGGCCCGCCCTGGTCCGGAGGCAGCAGCGACAGGTGCACGGACGCGGGGAGCACCGCGAGACGCCGCCACCCCGTGGGCTCGCCGCGAGCCCCGCCCACGTACAGGGGGCGAACGCGCCAGCGCCTGACCCCCGCGCCGATCTCGGCCAGCTGGGTCGCGGTCGGCCGCCACTCGGGAACGGCCATGGTGAACGTCAGTGGCAGCTGGGGGAGCCCGCGTTCGACCTCGACCTCGTACCCGAACGCGCCCGGGACCAACGTCCAGCGGAACAGTGGCGGCTCGGTGTCCACGACCGCGCCGTCGGGCGGCGCGTACAGCCGCAGACCCGAGGCCTCCTCCTCGCTGCGGATCACCGCGACCTCGGCCCTGAGCGCCGTGGCCGGGCTGTCGATCGCGAGCGTGAGCGTGTGGCTCCCCGTGTACGAGATCGGGACCGGAAGCTGGGCGTGGACCTCGATCGGCAGCCCCCCGGCTCCGGGAACGGTGAAGCGGTCGAACGGGACGCCATCGAGTTGCCACGTGCCCGTGACCGCGCCCGTGCCGGCGATCGCCAGGACCCCGCGGGGATACAGGCGATCACCCGGCCCGACGAACGTGCCGGGCAGCGGGAACGTGATCGCGACAGCGGTGACCGACAGCGGTGCCCCCAGCGACTCCGCCGGATAGATCAGGACCGCCCCGGCCGGAACCGAGACCCCGCCGTCGGGGTTGCGCATCTCGATCATCGCCGGCCCGATGAGGGCTGCGTCAGTGCGAACGGAAACCTGTACCGTGGCCAGCGTCGGGCTGATCCGCGTGGTCCCCTCCACGGTGATGGCGGCGGACCGCGCCACGGCGGTCACCCCTTCCCTGAAGTTGTCGCCGGTGACGTTCAACACCGCGTGGAGCGTCCCCAGCACCAGCGCAGGCGGCGCCACGGAGGTGACCGCCGGTGGCCGTGGCAGCACCTGGAACGTCCCCGAATTGGAGCTCTGGCCGTCGCGGTTGGTCACGACAACCGTGCGCGGCCCCAGCGGCGCGCCCGGATCGATTGTGACCACGAGCTGGATCTGGTTCGGCGAAACCACTGTGATCGTCCCCATTCCGATGCCGGCCTGCGGCGAGACCGCCACCGACGCGCCGCTCAGGTAGTTGGCTCCTGTCACCGTCAGGAGCTGACCGGTGGTGCCCTGCAGAACGGTGGCGGGTACGACCACGGCGATCGACGGCGGCGGCCGCAGGATGACCTGCAACGACACCGGCCCGGACCGCTGGCCGTCCGGGTTCGTCACGACAACGCTCCGCCCCCCGGGCGGCGCGTTGTCGGCGGCCGTTGCCCCGAACTGGATCTGCGTCGGGGAGACCACGATGATCGAGTCGACCGACACGTCGCCGCCGCTGATCGCCAGCGTGGCGCCGGCGAGGAAGTTCTGCCCGATCAAGGTGAACTGGCCCGACGTACCTTGCGGGATGCTTCCCGGCACCACGGCTGCGGCAATCGGTGCCGGCGGGGCGGTGACGATGACCGTGAACGGCAGGCGCACCACCGCTGCACCCAGAGGGTCCGAGCCTACCAACACGCCGGTGTAAGTCCCGGCCGCCGCGCCGTTGCCGAGCGCGAACTGGAACGCCAGCGACGGGAAGGCCGGCGCGGCGCTCGTCTGCGCCCCCCCGGTGGAGATGAACGCCGGCAACCCCGTGAACGCATACGTCAGGGAGCTCGTGAACCCCGGCCCCGCACTCGTCGTGACATTGACCGTCTGGCCAGGACCGAAGAGCACCAGGGTCAGCGGGTTGGGGATGACGCTGGCGCTCACCGTGGGCGCAGGCACGACCAGCGTCACAACGGTGGACCCGGCGCTCGGCTTGTTGAGGGATCCGCTGACTTGCAGCACGGTGGGGTCGGTGATCGTGACCGGGTAGGTTCCCGGTGCGGCCGCCGGCGTCACGACGAACTGGAAACTGGTCGTGGCGCTGACCAGACCTCCGGCGAACGAGTACGCGGGTTGGGCCGGGTTGGTGGCTACCCCCGCGGGAACGCCGCTGAACTGTAGGACCGCCGTGCCGGCCGTCCGGGCCGCGACACCCGAGATCCCGACGACGATCGCGGTGCTGGTCTGCCCGGGCGGTACCGTGACCAGCGGCGGCGTGGCCGTGACCGAGGCCAACCCTGTCGCAGAGAACGCGAGAAACGCGAAGCTGCCCAGCCCGCAGCGACTCATGATCCCCATGTCGGCTCTCCCAACCTCACCAGATCCTCACGGCCGCGCCGCTCACTCCGGCTGAACGGTGCCGCCGCCGCTCCCTGCACGGGCACCCGCCGCTGCCGGCGGAACGGGCGCAAGCCTTCCAACTCGGGTCGATGTGACGCGATTGTATCCGGTCATCGCCGCACAGGTTACGGCGGTCGGCCGGCGCCCGAAAGCGCATGAACATGCGCGTCGCGTCCGTCGCCGCGCGCGGCGGGGTCACTCCTCGCCCGCCCTGCCTGTCCAGGTGTTGTTCCGCTCGTTGGACTCCCGCACGACGTCGTGGGGGTCCACGGTGAGCACGATCGTCGCATCCCTGAACCACGGGTCGTGCGGCCCACCGAGCGGCACCGCGAACTCGCACTCGCCGCCAGCGCCGCCGCGACAGGGATCGAGCGGCGGGACCGGCCTCTCACCGAGGGTGACGAGGACGAAACCGCCCGGCCGCGCCGAGGGGACTTGCTTTTGGACCAGCACGGTGGTCGGGGCCGAGGGTCCCGCGCCGGCGTTGACGATGACGGCCGTCGGCCGGCCCGCGCCGCGGTACCTCACCTGGAGGTCGGGAAGCGAAGCCTGTGCCGCCGGGGCCGACCGCGGCCCGCCGATTTCGAGGCTGCCGGTGCGTTGAGCCACCACCACGGCCACCGGCTGTCGCGCGGGACCCGCCTGCCCGGGGCCGGGTGGCGACATCTCCGGCCGGGCCACGGATGCCGCCGCCCAGGGGCCGAGGTGCGCCGCGACGATCGCGACGCCTCCGAAGACGAGGGAACGCCTCCGTGTCGCCTGGGTCGCTCTCATCGGTGGGGCCGCCTCCTTCGGCTCGTAGTCTCGCCGCGGCCGGCTCGGTGCGGAAGCGCATGCGCATGCGTGGCCAACGCGCTCTCACGGGCCGGCACGCTGGTAAACTCAAACATCGATGCGAGCCAGACAGGCCCTATTCGTTGCGGCGTTCCTCATCCCTTTGCTCGGGGCGGGCGGACGCTCGGCTGCGGCCGAACAGTTGGCGTCGGTCCTCTACACGGCGCGCGACGGCCTGGCGGGTGATTACGTCCAGAGCATCTTCCAGGATTCTCGCGGCTTCTTGTGGGTCGCCACGGCATCGGGCGTGAGTTGCTTCGACGGGCGACGGTTCATCACGTACACCACCCAGGACGGGTTGCCGCACCCTGAAGCCACGGGTGTGATCGAGACCCCCGACGGGACGGCATGGGTGGGAACCGCACACGGCCTCGGTCGGTTGCGGCCGAGACGCGGCCCCGCGGGAACGCTCTTCGACGCCTTGGGTTTCGGCCCGTCGACGCTCGACAACATTGTGCGGAGCATGGTCCTGGACAAGGGCGGCCACCTCCTCGTGGCAGCCGGCGGACCGCTCTGGCGAATCCGCGTCAAACCGGGAGGCGCGCCCCGGCCGGAGAAGGTTGGACTCGACGTAAACTGGCCGGCAAGTGACTGCGCCGTCGAGGGCGTCGCGTGGGCCCCTGACGGGAGCCTCTGGGTGGCGGCGGCGGCCGGACTCGTCCGGGTGCTCCCGGACCAGCGGCAGATTGCGTACCGTCTCTCGAAAGGGCCACGCGCACCCGGCGTCTCGGCGATCGCCGCTGACCGGGCCGGCCGCATCTGGCTCGCCGGGCCAGGTGTGCTGGCCTTTGTGCCGGAGCCGGCGGACGAGGCCGCGGGTTTCACCTTGCTCCCGCGGGCGAGGAAGATGCGTTCGGCGGCGCGCCCCGAGTTGCCCGACCGCCCGGGCGAGGTCGCCGAACTCGAAGTCGGGGCCGGCCCGGCCGGACCCCGCGTCGCGAGCATCCTGGCCGCCCGCGATGGCAGCGTCTGGATCGCGACGGATGCCGGGCTCCTCGTTGTCGGCGGCGGCGCCCTCCGCCGCTACGGCACCGACACCGGCTGGCCGACCGACCGCTTCACCTCGGCGTTCGAGGACCGCGACGGCAACGTCTGGGTCGGGACCGAGGGCCACGGGCTCATCAAGGTCCTGCGCAGCGGCTTCTCCTGGTACGGGGTCGCCGACGGGTTGCCCGCGACTCACGTGGCCGGTTTCTCCCAGGACACCCTGGGCCGGATCGTGGCGGCGGGGTATCCCCCCGGCAACGGCCTGTTCGTGATGGAGCGCGACCGATTCGTGCGGGTCCGGGTGCCGGTTCCTCCGACTGCGTACGCCGGTGCGTGGGGCTGGAACGACGCCGTCGTCCGCGACCACGAAGGCGACTGGTGGTTCCCGACCGACGCCGGCATCTATCGCTTCGCCGCGCCCAGCCGCCTCGAGCAGATCTCGACCGCGCGACCGAGGAACCTCTACGACCGCGAGCATGGTCTCGGGGCCGACCAGGTCTTTCGCCTCTTCGAGGATTCCCATGGAGACGTGTGGGTCGGCCTCTTCGGGCATACACGGATGGCGTGCTGGCACAGGGCACGGAACACGTTCCAGACCTGGGGCCCGGACGACCCCGCCGTCCCGTTCGACACCCCGACGGCGTTCGCCGAGGACCGCGGCGGCGATCTCTGGGTCGGCTTCTACCGTGGCGGCCTCGTTCGCTTTCGCCACGGCGACGCGCGCCCCTTCGTCGCGGGCCCGCCGGCCGGGTTCGTCAACGATCTGCTTGTCGACCACAGAGGGAGACTGTGGGTCGGCACGACCATGGGGCTCGGACGGTGCGATGACCCGACCGCCGATGCGCCCGCCTGGCGCCGCTACTCGCAGGCGACCGGGCTCGCATCCGATGCCGTCAACGCCGTCGTCGAGGACCGGTTCGGGCGCATCTACGTCGGCGGCTACCAGGGACTCGACCGGCTCTCTCCGGACGACGGCACGGTCGAGCACTTCGACACCACGAGCGGCCTTCTCAACAACGTCGTGCTCGCCGCGTATGCCGACGCCGACGGCGACATCTGGCTTGCAACCACCGCCGGCGTCGGCCGCTACCATCCGGCGCCTGGGCAACCGCCGTCGCCGCCGCAAACGTTGATCTACAGCGTGCGTGTCGATGGCGTACCCGTCGACCTCCCGGAGCTCGGCCTGAGCTGGCTCGACCTCGGTGGCCTCCACCGGCCAGGCGCCGGCATGGATGTTAACTTCGGCGCCGTCAACTTCCTCCCCGGCCGACGCACATCGTTTTACTACACCCTCGCCCGCGGCGAGAGCTGGAGCGAGCCTCTGAGCGAGCCCTCGTTACACCTGGCCGGGTTGGCGGCTGGAACGTACCTCCTGCGCGTGTTTGCCCGGGTCGGCGGCGCTCCGGCCGGCGTCCCGGCCACGTTGCGCTTCGTCGTGCCGCGTCCGTTCTGGCAGAGCTGGTGGTTCGCCGCGGCGATCGGCCTGGCGATCCTCGGGTCCGGTTACGGCCTCTTCCAAAGCCGCATGCGCCGTCTCCTCGCCGTGCAAGACACGCGGCGGCGGATCGCCCGCGATCTCCACGACGAGCTCGGCCTCTCCCTGTCGCGCATTTCGATCCTCTCCGAGGTGGTTGCCCGGCGCGTCGCAGACAGCGGGCCGCGGCGGGAGCTCGCGGAGATCGGGGCGACCGCGCGCGAGCTCATCGACGCCACGGCCGACATGGTGTGGGCGCTCGACTCGCGCCACGACGACCTCGAGAGCTTGATGGCCCGCTTGCGCCGGCTGGCCGGCGACGTGCTCGACGAGAGCGGGTTGCAGTGGAGGTTCTCCGCCCCGTCTCGCGACGGCGTTCGGCTCAGCGCCGAGCGACGGCGCCACCTCTACCTCGTCCTCAAAGAGGCGATCAACAACGCCGCCCGTCACTCCCACGGGACGACGGTGACGGTCGCCATCGAGGTTGAGGGAGGGTCGCTGCGGGCGACCGTCTCCGATAACGGGCGAGGCATGCCGGAGGGCGAGGCCGGCCGACCGGAAGACAGCCAGACCGGCCACGGACTTCCCAACATGGTGCGCCGAGTCCGGGAGCTCGGAGGAGTGCTCTCGGTGCAGTCGCGCCCGGGCGCGGGCACCACCATCGCGGTCACGCTGCCGCTCGCCGGCCACCGGCGCTGGGGGGCGTGGGGCACCGCGAATCCGCCTGCGGGGACGGTGGCCCCTTGACGTTGCCGACCTGCCCGGAGGGCATCTCATGAGCGGCGGCACGGCTGGAGAAATCGAGGTCTGGCGCATGGCAGGACGAGAAGATGCGGCGGCTGTGACACGGGTCGCCGTCGTCGAGGACGACCGCGGGACGCGGGAGGCGCTCCGCCTGCTCATCGAGGGGACACCGGGCTTTGCTTGTGTCGGGACGTTCGTCAGCGTCGAGGACACGCTCAGGGCCACGCCGAGGCAAAGGCCCGACGTCATCCTCCTCGACATCAACCTGCCGGGAATCCCGGGGAGCGAAGGTGTCGAACCGCTCCAGCAACGCTTTCCGGACAGCGCCATCCTCATGCTCACCGTGTTCGAGGACGAGGGCAAGATCCTCGAGTCCCTGTGTCGCGGGGCGCGCGGCTACGTGCTCAAGAAGACGGCGCCCGCCCGCCTGCTCGAGTACATTCGCGAAGCCGCGCGCGGCGGCGCGCCGATCTCACCCGAGATCGCCACGAAGGTCATCGCCCTGTTCCGCGCCTTTGCCCCTCGAGTCGGCCCGGCGTGCGCGCTGACAGCGCAGGAGGTGCGTTTCCTCGGCCTCCTCGCCGAGGGGTACAGCTATCAGGGAGCGGCGAGCGAGCTCGGCGTCTCCATCAATACGGTGCGCAACTATGTGAGGGCGATCTACGACAAGCTCCACGTGCACTCGAGGTCGGCCGCGGTGTCCAAGGCGTTGCGGTCCGGCATGATCTGAACCCGGTTCGCCACCGCATGCGCTGCTTCGCGCGCGGCGTTGGCGATGTTCCCCCTGCGACTACACCGAGAGCTGCAGGCGAGCGTGAATCGCGGCGGCCTGGGCCATCATCTCGTGCAGGACGTCCCGCACCGGCTTGATGCCGTGGATCAGTCCGATCCCCTGCGAGCACGACACCGTTCCTGCCTGCAGATCGCCCGTCTCGTACACCCGCCGCGCCGCCTCGCCCGACACCAGCGGGTAGAGCTCCTCGATCCCGCCGTGCCGCGCCTCGATCTCGGCCACCCGGCGCGCGGGGTCGTTCATCCAGATGCGGTGCGCGAAGCCAACCGAGCGCATCACGACGTCGGTGTCGAGCTCCGTCGCCGTCAGCAGCGCCTGCTTCAGGTCGGGGTGGATCGGGCACTCGTCGGTCAGCATCAGGCGTGTCCCCACGATCGCCCCGGCGAC